>VXZF01000357.1 GCA_009845645.1 Gemmatimonadota bacterium
GGTCAGCCAGTCTTCGGCGCGGCTTTCAACCGAGAGCGGCCCCGTTATCTCAACTCCAGGTCGTCCCTTGAACTCGGCGAACTGATCGACGCTGGCAAGTTCGATTTTGATGGTCGTTGGTTTTTCAGGGACATACGGCTTAGTCCGGGTCAGATCGGCAAGCGCATTTTTAGCCCCGTCTTCGATCAACTGACGGGCGCGGACGGGCGGTAGCTGGCGCGCACTAAACCGACTCAGCCCCTTTTTAACAGCCACAGTTGGCAGCGCTTCGCCGAGGAGTGCTCTGGCTTCTCGACAGACGGCCTCATCGCCGGTGACGAGGGCAATCGGCACCCCGTAGTGACCGTTGAGCGCGGCGTTGACGCCGGTTTCCCCGACGAGATCGTCGTTGAACCAGAGATTTCTATACTGGACGCTGGAGATGGTGTGGCACAGCACCCCATCGGGAGTGCCATCACGGGCGTGCATGCCGATGAGCAGGCAGGCGTCGCATCCTTGCTTCCACAGCTCGTCGTAGCGTCCCCATCCATGATGGGCGACCCATTCGCAATCGGGATCAATCTTGTCGGGGATGAGCGAATTAAAGCTCCATCCTTTGCCCGCACCGTGGCAATCGACCACGACAATTTCCGTCGCGCCAGCGGCTTTGGCCCCGCGCACGGCAGCGTTGATTTCCTCCGTGTAGAGCTGTCGGCCCTCTTCAAACATCGCAGCACCGCCGCTGACTTGATCCCACACCACAATACCGCTTACGCCTTCCATGTCGGACATGATCAACACGCGCATTATCTCGTTCTCCTCGCATCGTCGGAATGTGCATTTCAAGAATTCAACCGTCGGCGTAATAAGATAGTGCTGAAACCAAAATACATCATACCCTTTATTCGCCATCAACTGCTCTTGCCAAAACCACGTATTTCCCTATGGTCTATCGTTTGATCTTTTTGCGCCGTTGGAGCGCAAAATCCATTCATCTTTAACGGGGAGGATCCATGCAACCCTTTTTCCGCGCGTCGTTGGCCGCAGTACTGCTAGCGGTGCTACCTATCTGGGCCCAACAGGGCACCATCCAAAGCACCGTGACCGACGTCCTCAAGGCACTCGACATAGCGGCGCGGCAAACAGAACAGGGCATTATCCGCGGCACCGTAACCGATGGCGAAGACGCTACGCCACTGCCCAGCGCCAATTTAAATCTAGTAGGCACTATGCGAGGCACGATGACCGGCGACGACGGCACCTTTTTCCTAACGGTCCCGCCCGGCTCCTATACGCTACAGGCTACCTTCATCGGCTACCAAGCCGCCAAGCAAAACGTCGAAGTCTCCGCCGGGGAGATGGCAACTGTTGATTTTTCCCTGAACGCCAGTCCCGTCGCCTTGGGCGAAGAATTCGTCGTCGTCGGCTCGCGGACGGTGCGCACCGCTATTGAGACGCCGGCCCCGGTCGATGTCATCTCCGAACTCGAGATTCGCCAATCCGGCCAAACCGAGATCAACCAGACGCTGCGCCAATTGGCTCCCTCCTTCAACGCCTCACACCAGACCATTGCCGACGGCACTGATCACATCAACCCAGCCAGCCTGCGCGGCTTGGGTCCCGACCAAGTGCTGGTCCTAATCAACGGCAAGCGCCGCCACTCCAGCGCCCTGGTACACGTCAACGGCACCTTCGGCCGCGGCACAGTGGGCGTCGACCTCAATGCCATTCCCAAAGCCGCAGTCGAGCGCATTGAGATTCTGCGCGACGGTGCCGCGGCCCAGTATGGCTCGGACGCCATCGCCGGGGTGATCAATATCGTCCTCAAAGACAACACCGAAGGAATCCAGCTCAACAACTTGGTAGGCACCACGGGCGAAGGAGATGGCGATCAAGTCAAGACCGATATAAACTACGGCTTCGGGCTAGGCGACGGCGGCTACATCAACGTCACCGGCGAATTCTTAAAGCGCGATCGCACGCGCCGCGGCGGCCAGTACACCGCGGATGCGGACGACGCCAACATCCAGTGGCTTAAAGACAACAACTTGCCGGACGATGCTTTCAACATGAACATCGGCCAGAGCAAAGCCACGGTGGGTGGGGCCTTTTACAACGCTGCGTATCCCCTGTCCGGCGATGCCGAATTCTACAGCTTTGGCGGGCTGTCGTACCGCCGCGGCGAGGCGACGGGCTTCTATCGCCTGCCGGGGAGCCAGCCGAATCGGGTGGTCTTTGAGCTGTATCCCAACGGCTTTCTACCCGAGATCAATCCAGACATTGAAGACCGCTCGTTCAGCGCGGGCGTGCGCGGGGCTAAGGGGAAGTGGGATGTGGACTTCAGCGTGACCCAAGGCGGCAACGGCTTCCAGTGGAATATCGAAAACACCAACAATGCTTCCATGGGTGCTGACAGCCCTACCTCCGTCAACGCCGGGCGGCTTGGTTTCAACCAGACCTCGGGGAATTTGGATTTGGTGCGGCCTCTCGACACAGGCATGTTCGAGCGCACTTCACTGGTGCTCGGCGGCGAGTTCCGCGTCGAAAACTACCAGATTGAGGCCGGCCAGTTCGAGTCCTACTCCTATGGCCGCGGTCCAGTGGACGGAACTAATTTTGAAGAGGATAAAGCCTCCGGCGCACAGGTATTTAGGGGATTTTCTCCGGCCAGCGCCCTCAATCGCTTCCGCAACAGCATCAGCACGTACGCCGGCTTGGAAACGCAAGCATCGGCGATGCTGACGGTCGATGTGGGAGGGCGCTTTGAGCAGTACAGCGACTTCGGCAGTACATCCACCGGCAAACTGGCCCTGCGCTTAGCCCTCAGCGACGCGTTGGCCCTGCGGGCGACCGCCAGTAATGGCTTTCGTGCCCCGTCCCTGCATCAGGTGTGGTTCAATAGCGTCAGCACCCAGTTCGTCGCCGATGAGGTCACCGGCGAGTTGGTGCCCCGCGAAGTACTCACCGCCAACAACAGTAGCCCCGTTGCCAAAGCCTTCGGCATCGGGTCGCTGGAACCAGAAACCTCCGTCAATACCAGCGCGGGCATCACCGCCCAACTGATGGACAATTTTTCACTTACGGCCGACTACTACCAGATCGCCATCGAAGACCGAATCGTGTTGACCGGGCGCTTCTCCGACAGCAACGAGGGCTACGCCGCCATTTTGGCCCCTTTCCGCGCAACAGCGGCCCAGTTCTTTACCAATTCCGTGAATACCTCAACCAGTGGTGTGGACCTAGTCGCCTCATATAGCGCCGCCTTAGGGGCGGGTGCCCTAAGTCTGTCGGCAGCGGCCAATTTCACCCAGACCTCGGTGGACGAGATCATGATTCCCGAGGGGCTCATCGCAGCCTTTGAGAACGCCAATGATCGGCAAGCCACGGCTGAAGAGCGCACGGCCATCGAGGGCCTGCTATTCGACCGGGAGGCGCGCAACCGCC
>VXZF01000450.1 GCA_009845645.1 Gemmatimonadota bacterium
CGTCGCAAGAGCGTTGATAAAGCTGGCAGGAAAGCCGACCACGAGTGACGAAAAGCTGAAACAGGCAGTGGCAAGGCATGAGAGCCATTTGTTCCAACTCGCCGACGTTCCACGCGCTGACGAGGATGCGGCGCGAATCGGGATTGGTCTTAATCAGATCAATGGCGCGTTGAATTTGGTCGATGGGGCCGCCTGGAGTTGACCACTCGCGCCACTGCTTGCCGTAGATCGGGCCGAGGTCGCCATTTTCATCGGCCCATTCGTCCCAGATGCTGACCTTTTTCTTTTGTAAATAGGCCGTGTTGGTGTCGCCTTTGAGGAACCACAGAAGTTCGTGGAGGATGGAGCGCAGATGCAGCTTTTTGGTGGTCAGGCAGGGGAACCCGTCCGCGAGATCAAAGCGCATCTGATAGCCGAAGATGGCGAGGGTGCCGACGCCCGTGCGGTCGGCTTTGGCCTCGCCGTGGTCGAGGCAATGGCTTACTAGGTCGAGGTATTGTCGCATTGTGAAAGCTCTTTTTTAGTTTATAGGTTTTGTGCGCTGTGTCAAAGTCGTTTTGTGCGGTCGTCTTGACGAGGTATAACCCGTCCTTGGTCCAGAACACATAGCGCCAAGCGGGCGGCGGGTCGGTTGACAGGGACTTGCCCGCCGCGTACTTTCAAACCCCTGTTTGAGGCGACGTGGCCAAGTGGTAAGGCAGGGGCCTGCAAAGCCCTTATCCCCGGTTCGATTCCGGGCGTCGCCTCCATTTTTTTATTTGTGCGCCGGGGTGGCGGAATTGGTAGACGCGGTGGACTTAAAATCCACTGTCCGCTTAGGACGTGCCGGTTCGAGTCCGGCCCTCGGCACCACTAGCTCCTTAATTCTTCCCACTAATCTAGCAATTCTAGCGCCTGCATTCCGGCGCGAATGTACCCTAAAGCGAAAGCGCGCCCCCGGTGTCCGTACGGCTCGTCGCCAATCACGCGGGGCGTGTGGTCGGGCGTGATGACTCCGTCGTAGCCCGCGTCGCGATAGGCTTTGAGCGCGGCGATCATATTGACGTCGCCCTCGTCGATAAAGACCTCGTCGAACTTGGGGAAGCCGCCGCGCACATTGCGAAAGTGCACGTAGAATATCTTGCCCTGTGCGGCGAAACGGCGCACGGCTGCAATCGTCTCGTCTGGCCCCATCTCCGCCACCGTTCCCTGGCAAAACTCCAATCCATTGCTCGGACTGGGCACGAGGTCAATCAATCGCTGCATGGCGTCGTGATTGGTCAGGAGCCGGCCCGTGCCGAAGAGGGTTTCAGCCGGGGGGTCGTCTTGGTGGGCGGCGAGTTTGACGCCAGCGTTTTCGGCAACGGGCACTACCCGCTCGAGAAAATAGGCCAATCGCTCCCACATCTCGGTGACTGAGACCGGTTCATCGACGATCGGCGGCGCGTCTTGGACTAAGCTGTAGTCGAAGCTCTTGAGGCCGGCCCCACCGCGTCCGCCGCCGCTTTCGTACGCGCGCCAGTGGCCGGAGACACCGGCCAAACTGAAGTAGTAGCCGAGGATCGGGATGCCGATTTTCCCCATGTTTTCAATGGAGGTACAGATTTTCGCCAACTGGGCGTCGCGCTCTGGCGTCGCGTGGGTGATGGGGTGCATGTGGTCGCCGGGCAAGTTCTCAATGGCGCACAGCTCCAAGCCGAACGAGTCGATGAATTTTTTCATCCGCAGCAACTCGAAGTAATCGAGCACGCCCTCGTTGCCGAGGCTGGGACTGTGGACGACGATGTGCGTGACGCCCATCTGCTGGGCGAATTGCAGATTTTCTTTGCTGAGTGTGTCGAGGCCGAACTTGAGACCGAGTTTCACGGCAGGTCTCCTTTCTAATGAGAATGGTGCCTGCACAGTACGCACAACGCCTGCGGCAGGCAAATCTCGCCGCGGTCAGCCCTTTCCCTTGACGCGCCGTACTGTGGCCGCTACTATCCGCTGCATGAGAGCTTTTTACCTGCACGGCGCCCGCGACCTGCGCACCGCGGAAATCGAGCGACCGCAGGTTGCTGCGGACGAGGTCTTGGTGCAAATCCGCGCCACCGGTATTTGCGGCTCGGACCTGCACTACTACGTCCACGGCAGAAACGGCGATTTCGTCCCAGAGCGCCCCTTTGTCCTCGGGCACGAGTCGGCCGGGGAAGTCGTCGATGCGGGTGCGTTCGCAGACGTGCTGCCAGCGGGTAGCCGGGTAGCCATTGACCCGTCCCACCCCTGTCGCACGTGTACCCACTGCCGCCAAGGCCGCTACAATCTCTGTGCGCAGATGCGCTATTTCGGCTCTGCTGCCTGTAGCCCGCCCCAAGACGGCTCGTTCCGCGAATACGTGCAAGTCCATGCGCACAATTGCCATCTGCTTCCCGAGCCGATGGACTATCGCCAAGCGGCCCTACTCGAACCGCTATCCATCGCCGTCCACGGCGTCGGCCAAGCAGGGGGCATTGCTGGCAAGCGCGTGCTGGTGACGGGAGCCGGTCCCATTGGCCAGCTCATCGGCTTGGTCGCTCGGCACTACGGAGCGGCTCACCTTGTCGTCAGCGATATTCGCCAAAGTGCGCTCGATTTGGCGGCGTCGCTGTGGGCCGATCAGCCCGTGCGCGCTGACGATTCGGCGGCCGTGGCGCGGGCGGCGAGCGAGGGATTTGATGTCGTCATGGAAGCCTCCGGTGCTCCGGCTGCCCTGCAAGCCGCGTACGCGCACTGCAAGGCCGGTGGCACCATCGTGCAGTTGGGCGTCCAAGGCGGCCCGATTGAACTGCCGGTCAACTTGGTCATGCAAAAGGAATTGACCGTCCGCGGCTCCTTCCGCTTCGCCCACGTATTTTCCCAGGCCCTTGACCTGTTGGCACGGCGGCAATTAGACGTGACTCCTCTCATCTCGCAGTGCGTCCCCTTTCCCGACTTAGTCGCTGGTTTCGACGCAGCGCTCCAGCCCCAAACCGTCAAGGTGGTGGTTGATTACTAGGTGTATCGCTGGTTGTTGACCACGCGAAAAGGGAGCGCTTTCTTATGTGGCCGACGCCATAGGGAGCCTATATGCACGAAGCTGTAAAAGACTGGTTGGCACAGTGCCGCGACAAGCTGCGCACCGAGGCGATTACCGCTGCGGATCTCGACCGCCTCGATGACTTGCTCGCCGAACCCCGCCAGCAGATTCTCTACCTCTATGCCAAATCGACCAATATGCGCTCGCCACTGGCTAGCTGGGCCTTGTACGACGCCACCCAGCCGCAGAAGCCGACCCTGCCCAGCGATGACCCGCCCTACGAATCGGTGCTCGCGGCCGTGGCCGATGGCTGGCGCGTGGTGCAGTTTCCCATCGCCAAGCTCTACGCGTACGAGGGCCAGAACAACGACTACCTCGGCTATGAGTTCGTGCTCGAAAAATTCG
>VXZF01000316.1 GCA_009845645.1 Gemmatimonadota bacterium
CCTCCTGGGGGTAGCCGCGGCCAAAGACCTCGATTTCGGCCAGCAAGGTCGTGGTGGAGACCTCACCGAACTTGAAGCGGAGAAAGCGGGTAAAGCGCAGGTCTGTTGCGAGGGAGACGACGCTGGTGTTGTTGGCAAAGGTGCTGGCGATGATCTCGTCGAGGGGATGGTATCCCGACGACCCGGTTGACGTGGTTTCGTCTTCAAAAATCAGCCATTCGACCGGCACGTTGGTTCGGCTGACTTCGTAGGCGCGGGCGAACAACTCGCGCTGCCGCTGGTTGTCGCTGGTCAGCCCGGTCTGCGGCGGAAAGAACACGATGCTGTCAACGGGCACAGGCACGCCCAAGTCGAGGGTGATGAACTGCGCGCTGTTGGGGCGGCCATCGGCCCGCGCCCGGTGGGCAAAGCTCGCGGTTAGTTCGTCGCCATCGACTAGCCCGCGCATGACCTCTGGGGCGAGGGCATTGGTGCCGCCCCCCAGCCACAGGCGTGGATGCCACCCGACCTCTAGGGTATCGGCCTCGATTTGGCGCGGCCCTTTGTGCAAGCTCCAGCGATAGCCAAAGAGATTGCGCTGGGTCGTGGCAATGCCGGTGCGCACGAGTTGGCGAGTAACCGTGTGTCCTAGGGGAATTGCCCGCGGCTGAATCGCTCCGGCGTGCACAGAGTCGTCGAGGGCGATCCAGCGCTCCGCGGCCGCAGCCCACGGCTCGCCGCTCGTGCCTCCGACGACCCAAGCCGAAGGCGTCTGCGCCGCCACCGAACTGCTGCTGACGAGGAGCAGCACCAGCCATCGCATGTTGCTCAGCGCGGTCAATAGGCCACCCCTATCGGCTCTACGGTGGCAAACACGTCGAAGTCGGCGTCCACGCCGACGCGGCAGAGGTACAGGCCCGGGGCCACCAGATCGCCCTGCTCATCGCGGCCGTCCCAAGTTTCGGAGTAAAAACCGGCTGGCCGCAGTTGGGAGACTAGCTGCCGCACTCGGCGTCCGCTGAGATCGAAAATCTCGACCGCCACGGCTGTATCTGCAGCGAATTGGGACAACACGAGGTCAATGGCGACGGCGTCGTTGCGGCCGTCCCCGTTGGGAGAGATGATGGCCGTTGAAAGCGCTAGTTGTAGCTCGGGCTGCGCCTGAGTCGCAAAGGCATTGGTCGCATTTGTGCCTACTAGTTCGCTGGCATTGCCCGGGGCGATGGGATGCGGCGGGACGCTTCCCGCACCGAGGAGATAGGCGTTAATCGGGGTGTTGTGCACCAGTGGCCGCAGGCGGAAGGTGATCCGCAGGGGCTGGTTGTTGTCCGCGGCGACGGGCGCGAAGAAAACGTCGAAGCCGCTTTCGGTTGCCGCCCATTCAAAGTCTGCTGCAGCCACAAGGGGATCGCCCATTTGCAGGCTCTCGAATACCGGCGGTGGAAACGCCTCAATGCGGACGCCGCGATACCCGGCTACATCATCTGCGAACTCGGTGCGGATGTCGTAGGTAAAGGTTGTGTCGATGCCCCCTGCGACTTCGAGCAGACCGCTGGCGGGAAAGGGCTCGGTGGCGAGAGCGACCTCGCCGACGGCCTCGCTGACTAGCCCGGGCGAAAACTCCACTTGAAAGGTGTCGATGCGCACGGCGTTTTCCGCGTCGCCGTCGAAGAAGATGCGGAACTGCATGAATTCTCTTGGGCTGGGCAGTTCTATGGGCGCTTCGATTGTGCCGGTGCCGGTGATGTGCGTACTCGGCGACCACGCGCTCCAGTTGTTGACATCGTCGCGGATGTCGCCCTTGACGAAATCGCGCACCGGCCCTTGCGCCTCGATCGGCAGATTGAGGTATTCGGCCCGGTCCAGTTCCTCTAACAGCTCGCCGGTGTCTGGGTCTTGGCGGTACAGGGCGCGTCGCGGTAGGTCGGTATTGTATTCGGCTGCGGGCACTTCCTGCTGGCGGCCTGTGTCGCGGTCGCGGCGAAAGTACGCCAGCGGGCTGTCGTCGGCCCCGGTCCGCATCTGGATGGCCGCGCTGGCGGTCCCGGTTCCAAGTTGCGTGGCGTGTACGCGCAGGCGACCGTAGTTGACCGGGCCACCAAAGGAGTGCAGCGCCGACACGTAGCTAGCGACTGGCACAAAACCCTGCCCGTAGATTTCAAACTCCGCGATGTTGAATACTGTTTTCGACAGCACGAGTAGCTGGAGGAAGCGGCCCTGCAGGGGGGCAAATTCAATATCTACGGTGGATTCGCGGTTGACTTCTACCCGCCGCAAAACCTCGTATTGCGGCCGGTTGATGTCGTTGAAGTTTTCGCCGTCGTTGACCCGCAGTTCAAAGGCTTTGACAAAGGCGTCGTCGTCGGGCGCGGGAAAGAAGCGAATGCGGTTGACCGGAAAGGGCGCGCCCAAATCCCAGAAGAACGTCGCCCCGGCTTGGCTTTGGGCGGTCTTGAACACGCCCGACGAGGAGGTCGCCGGATCGCCGTCGATCAGGTCGAGGGGGCCGGAGACTTGGTTGAAGAAGCCATCGTTGGACCACGCTCGGGGCTGGCCGCCGAGGGTGAAGTCGCGAGGCTGGCCGTTGAGAAAGCGCTGGCCCGAAGCGCGGAGCAGCTCGATGAGGTTTTCGCCGGCTTGTAGCTGCAAGGGCTGTAGGGCACCATCGACGTCCAGCGCGCCGATTTGCGTCTCGGCCTGCGAGACCCACGCAAGCCCCCCCTTGCCGATGTGCCACACCTCGACTTGCGCATTGCTTGGCGCTAGCCCCCCAAGCATCGCTAGGACGATGCCGGCGAGGGATCTGGGCGCGAGAGCAATCATCAGTTGATCCGCGCCGCGGCCGAGGGGTCATACCCTTGCAGGGTGTCGCGCTGGAAGGAGAAGCTCAGGTCAATCGCCTCTAGGGGGTCGTCGGCGTAGTCGAAGCGCAAGACGATGTTTTCGATGTGGACTTGGATCGCTCGGACATCGTCGTCGAGGACGGGAAAGACCAAATACCCTTGTTCTTCGTTGCCGCTGAATACTAGGGCACCGCTGTACAGCGTCCGTTTGAGCGCGTCTGTACGGGCTTGAAAGGTCTTGCGCCCTTGGCCGGTGCGGCCCAGCCAAAACGAGCGAAAATACTGGTATAATTCGGCGTAGCTCAGCACCGCGTACTCCCGAGTGTTGGCCGCGGTAATGCGCGCGTTGAGCGGGTCGATCTTGACCTTGGGAAATTGATAGTTGTTGACTTTGAGCCGAAAGACGGTAAAGCGCGGCGGCGTCCACTCGTCGCCCGGGGCCGTCCACTCGCCAAAGGTATAGGGGTTGTGGGACAGGTCTGGCCCAGGGGCGAGGCGGTTTAATTCCGCGTCCGTCATGGGCTTGAGCTCAATCGACAGGCGGTCGAGGGCGTAGGTGATGGAGCCGTCGTCGTTGACGGTCATGCCCTC
>VXZF01000156.1:0-295 GCA_009845645.1 Gemmatimonadota bacterium
TTTCGATGAAATCGATGTCGCTTTCGAGCAGTTTTAGCACTTGGCGCAAGCTGTCTGTTTCAGCTTCTAGTTGTTTCACCTGTGCTTCCAATTCCATTAGGGTCTTCTCTTCCTGCCACACCTTGTAGAACAGCCCGTTGCCAAAGGCTATGTACGCCACCAGAGCGAGGAAGGCGATCAGCAAAATTTTGGCTGTTTTAGTCACGTCGATTTTAGAATAAGACGAGGTCGTCGCGGTGAATGACTTCGCGGGCGGGACGGCCCAGTGCGCTTGCGACTTCGGGCGAGTTCATGC
>VXZF01000156.1:305-3410 GCA_009845645.1 Gemmatimonadota bacterium
TTCATGCCCAATATGCGGCGCAGCTCAGAGGACGAGTAGCGGCACAAGCCCCGTCCCAGCTTCTCGCCGCGCTCGCCGATCACCTGCACTACGTCGCCAGCAGCAAACTCGCCCTCGCAGGAGACGACCCCCACCGGAAGCAGGCTCTTGTCCTGCTCGGCAATGGCGCGTTGGGCACCGCGGTCAATCACCGCACTGCCGCGACACTGGCTGGCAAAGCCGATCCAGCGATGCCGGCTGTTGAGCTTGCGACCAGTCGGCAGAAAGAGCGTCCCCTGTTCGCAGCCAGCGAGGATGTGGCGCAAGCGGTGTTTGCGCCCGTGCGCGATGACCGCCATTTCGCCGCAGGCCATCAAAAGCCGAGCGGCCCGTAGTTTGGTCGCCATGCCGCCACTGCCGCGGCCGTCGACCGACCGACCGATCATTCCCTCTATGTCGAGGCTGTCTTGGCTTACTTGGTTTACTAGCTTGCCTTCGGGGCCGCTCGGCCCGAAGGCGTGGTAAAGTCCCTCGACATCCGAAAACATGACCAGCATATCCGCCCGGATCAGGTTCGTCACATAAGCAGCGAGCATGTCGTTTTCTCCGAGCTGACGCCGGAGTTCAACAACGGCGACGCTGTCGTTTTCGTTGATTAGGGGCACGGCTCCATAGGCGAAGAGGTTGCGAAAGGTGTTTTCGAGATTTACGTAGCGATGGCGGTCGCCGAGGATATCCTCGGCGGTTAAGAGCACTTGGCCGATGGGCACGCCGCGGCGGTGGAATTTGTCCTTGTAGATATCCATCAACAGGACTTGGCCGATGGCTGCGAGAGCTTGCAGTTGGGCGATGTTGTCTGGGCGTCTATCCAACTCCATCCGCCCCATGCCCGCGGCCACCGCTCCCGAGGTGACGATCGCAACTTCCAACCCCTGTGAGCGCAGTTCGATTACGTCCTCGACGAGTTGACTGACGACCTCGTCGTCGAGCTTGTGGCACTGAGTGGTCAGGGCGCTGCTACCAATTTTGACTACCAGCCGCTGCACCTCGCTCATCAGTGCCTGCCGCGACACTTGGCTAGCCTCGGTCACTGGCGCACCGTGACCCCGCGCTCGCGCAGAAAGCTCTTGACTTCGGGGATCGAGTAATGCTGGAAGTGGAAGATGGAAGCCGCCAGCGCGGCGCTGGCTTCGCCCGCAGTCAGCACCTCGTGGATGTGGTCGAGATTGCCGGCACCGCCCGAGGCGACGATGGGTACATCCACAATGCGCGCCACTGCTTGGTTTAGCTCGAGGTCGTACCCAGCGCGCGTCCCGTCGGCGTCGATGCTGTTGAGCACTAACTCGCCCGCTCCGCGATCGACGAGGGCCTCTACCCACTCTAAGGCGTCGATGCCGGTGGCTTTGCGGCCGCCGTTGATGTATAGCTCCCACGACGGCGGCTCGCCGGGTGCGGTCGGACGCCTGAGCGCGTCGATAGCTGCGACAATGCACTGCGAGCCGAAGCTCTCCGCGCTTTGGTCGATGATTTCCGGCGAATACACATGGGCCGAGTTGATCGAGACCTTGTCGGCACCGGTCTTGAGAATGTGGCGCACGTCCGCGAAGGTGCGAATACCGCCGCCGACCATTAGGGGAATAAAGACTCGCTCGGAGACTTGGCGCACGAGGTCCATGACGATGGCGCGGCCATCGGCCGAAGCCGTGATGTCGTAGAAGACGAGCTCATCTGCGCCTTCGGCGTCGTAGCGCGCGGCTAGCTCGACAGGGTCGCCGGCGTCGCGGTCGGCTGAAAAGCGCACCCCGCGCACGTTGCGGCCATTTTTTACGTCTAGACAGGGAATGATTCGCTTAGCGAGCATATTTCTTCAGCGCAGACGCGCGAAATTGTCGAGAAGGCGCAAGCCGTGGACTTGGCTCTTTTCGGGATGAAATTGTACGCCAAAGACGCGGCCGCTTCCGGCGACTGAGGTGTAGTCAATCCCGTAGTCGGTCGTGGCGACGCAATCGTCTTTGTTTTCGTTTACCACGTAGTACGAATGGACAAAATAAAAAAAACTTCCCTCGGGTACGCCCTCTAAGAGCGAGACCTTGCGCTTGATAGCGATTTGGTTCCAGCCGATCTGCGGCACTCGCCCGGTAGGTGGGAAACGCACGCATTTGCCCGGTAGGATTCCGAGGCCGCGATGCTTCCCCATTTCCTCGCTTTCCTCGAACATGAGCTGCAATCCCACGCAGATGCCCAAGAAGGGCTTGTCGGCTGCGAGACCCTCGGCGATGGCTGCATCCCAACCGGCGGTCTGCAAGTTGTGCATGGCATCGCCAAAAGCTGCATCCCCAGGCAATACGAGATGTGTGGCCGCGCTTAGGCGCTCGGGGTCTTCGACGATCTCGGCTTCATAGCCGAGGAATTCGAAGGCTTTCTGCACGCTGCGCAGATTGCCCATGCCGTAGTCGATGACTGCAATCACGATTGTCCCAGTTCAGCGGAGCGCTCGGCTGCGGCCAGCACGGCGCTGATCAGAGCGTCGCGCAGGCCCTTTTCTTCTAGCTTGTGCAGTCCAGCGGCTGTAGTCCCGCCCGGCGAAGTAACTTGGTCTCTGAGCACGGCCGGATGCTCGCCGCTTTCGAGTACGAGGCGCGCGGCACCGAGCAGAGTTTGCGCGGCGAGTGTTAATGCAGTTTCGCGCGGCAGACCGGCGCGTACGCCGCCGTCGGTGAGAGCCTCGACGACGGTGTAAGCCCAAGCCGGGCCGCTGCCGGAGAGTCCTGTAACGGCGTCCATGAGGCTTTCGGCGACCTCGACCGTCGTGCCGACCAAGTCGAAAAGGGAGCGCACTTGCGCCACCTGTTCTGCGCTGGCAGCGCGACCAGTGCAGAGAGCGCAAGCCGCACCCCGCACCTTCACCAGCGTCTGCGGCATGACGCGCACCACGGGCATTTGCGCGGGCAGTAGCTCTTCGAGCCGGGCGGTCGATACGCCGGCCATAAGCGAGACGACGACCTGCTGGGTGCTAAAATGCGCGGCTAGCGCCTTCAATACGGGAGCGGCCACCTGCGGCTTGAGCACCAACACGACCAAGTCCTGACCGCGGACCGCATCTGCAGCGTCGGTGCTAGTGTGGAC
>VXZF01000215.1 GCA_009845645.1 Gemmatimonadota bacterium
TCGCCTTTGGTGTACTCTTGGGTAATAAAATTGGGAATCGAGGCGTCGAGGTGCAGGGAAGCGGCGGTAGTCAGCGGTCCCAAGAAGTTGTGGGTCACTACTGCGCAGTGGTAGGCTTCGCCGATGGCGGCGATTTTTTTGCAGTGCGAGATACCGCCGGCCAAGGCCACATCCGGTCGCAAATACTGGGGGCCGCCCTGCTCCAACAACTCGCGGAACTCCCATATAGACACAAAGCGCTCGCCATTGCCAAAGGGCACGGTGGATTTTTGCGCGATGTGGGCTTGGGCTGAGATGCTGTCGATCTGGATCGGGTCTTCGAGGAAGAAGACGTGGAAGGGCTTGAGGGCCTCGGCGAGGGCTAGGGAGACCATGGGTGTCAGCTTGCGGTGGAGTTCGATGATCAGGTCCAAGTCCGGGCCACCGGCTTCGCGCGCAGCCGCGGTCAATTCGACGGCGGTTTGGATCATTCGCGCTTGACCCTTGTCGTGGCAGTCCGTTTTGATGGGGTCGAACTTGATGGCGGTAAATCCCTCGGCGACAGCGGCTTGCGCAGCGTTGAAGTTATCCTCTGGGGTGCTGCCCCCGGAGAGTAGGTGCAGGCGGATCTTGTCGCGGACGTTGCCGCCCAACAGCTCCCACACCGGCACCTCGAAGTGCTTGCCCTTGATGTCCCAGAGGGCGATATCCACGGCTGAGACGGCGCCCATGATGGCCGTGCCCCGGAAGGGGGCCATGCGGTAGAGATGCTGCCAGTGGTGTTCGATGCGGAGGGGATTTTGGCCGATGAGGTATTCTTTGAAGACATCGACGATGCTCTGCACGGCGGTGGGATAGCCCCAGCAGGCGGTTTGGCCAATGCCGATTAGGCCGGTGTCGGTGGTGATGCGGACGACGTAGCCATTGCCGATGAGCAAGGATTCGATCTGTTCGATTTTCATTTTGTACGCTCCATATATATCGTAAAGGGGCCAGGTTGGTTATTAGTGGCGCTAGACTGCTTATTTTTATAAAAACCGCGCGACCGCGCAAGCAAGGGGAGGTAGTATGGCACATTTGCGATTTGCAGCACCTGTGGAGCAGCGGGTGGCCCTGATTACGGGGGGCGCACGCGGCATCGGCGGTGCAACCGCGCTGCGCTTGGCCGAGGCTGGGCGGCACATTGTCATTGTCGATGTGCTGGCGGAACCAGCACAAGAGCGGGTGAAGGAGATTGAGGCTATGGGACAGCAGGCGCTCTTTGTCGAGACGGACGTGACCGACGAAGGGCAGGTACACGAGGCAGTGGCGCAGACGGTGGCGGCTTTTGGGCGACTGGATATCCTCGTGTGCAGCGCCGGTATCTTGGGGTGGGAGAAGCCGTTTTTCGAGCAGACAGCCGCGCAGTTTGCCAAGGTTATGCAGATCAATGTCCACGGGGTGTACTACGCGCATCAGGCGGCGGTCCCGCACATGCTGGAGCGGGGGTGGGGGCGCTGCGTGACGATTTCTTCGGGTGGGCGCCACGGCAGTCCCTATCAGGTGCCGTACTCGGTGTCCAAAGGGGCGGTCTGGTCGTTTATTCAGGCGCTGGGCGATGCTTGGCCGCGGCAGGGGGTGTTCGTCAACGGCGTTGAACCGGGCCGGGCGCTGACCGACATGGTAGTGCCGCGTTTTGACGAGGAGCACCTGCGCGATCCGGGCAACCCGATTGGGCGCTACTCAGACGCGGAGGAGGTGGCCGAGGTGATTGAGTTTTTGTGCTCGGAGCGGAATACGTACACTACGGGGTCGGTGTGGAGTGTGAAGGGTGGTAAAGGGTGAGGTAATAGGAAGGGAGAGAATAAGTTATGACCGTTATTGAAGCGACTGTGCCACTAGTACAGACCCCGGCTTGGGCCGTGTTGGAGCGGCAGTTAATCAAGACGATGGAGGACGCCGTCCATCCATTCCTAGAAAAGTACACTCACTCCGACTGCCGCTTGATCTGGCGCGACGGCCTGCGCCACTCCCGCGACGGGGCCGACGACTTCTACGAGAGCTTTTACAACTGGCCACTGCTGTACTTGCTCGGCGGCGGCGACCATTTGCTCGCCTTGGGCCAGCGGCAGTGGGAGGCTACCACTGAACTGATGGTAGAGTACGGCCACGTGTACAAGGAATACGAGATCGGCTACGACCAGTTCCACCAGAGCGAGAGCTACATCTACTTCTACCTACTGTGCATGGCCGACCCGACCCACGCCGAGAATGTGGCGCGGGCGCGGCGCTTTGCTGGGTTCTATCTCAACGAAGACTTAGAGGCACTCAACTACGACGCAGAGCACAAGATCATCAAGTGCGCCCACAACGGGAGCAAGGGGCCGCGCTGGCTGTACGAAGAGGACGAGGAGCCGTCGTATGGGTACAGCCCGGGGATGGCATGCTATGGCCTGCCCTACGAGGACTTAGAGGGGATTGACACGCCTGTCGATCTCAAGGACCCGGAGAAGGCGCGGCGCATGGGGCAGGCCATGAAGGAACGCATGTCTCGGGGCGATTGCGCCACCAACCTGCACGTCACCTCGCTGATCGCCAATGCCTTCTACCTGACCGGCGACGACAAATACCGCGCTTGGCTGCTCGAATACGTGGATGCGTGGATCGAACGAACCGCGGCCAATGGGGGCCTGTTGCCCGACAACGTAGGGCTGAGCGGGCAGGTCGGCGAATACATGGAAGGGCGCTGGTATGGGAGCATGTACGGCTGGACGTGGCCGCACGGGTTGTACAACATCGCCATGGCGGCCATTTTGGCCGGGACTCATTGCTATCTGCTGACCGGCGAGGAAAAGTATCTCGAACTGCCCCGCACTCAGCTCAGAAAGGTGCTAGAGCAGGGGAAGATGGCTGACTTGGGCCAGATCGAGATGAGCTTGGGCGTGCACTGGATCGGTCAGCTAACCGCGCTCGGCGACGACAAGGTCAGCTTTGTGGTGCCCTATTGCTACGGGGCCAAGGGGTGGTCGGACTTCCAGCCGCTGGCGGCTATGTATCCGGCCGCGCTGTGGAATGCGAGCGGGGCCGCGGTCGATTGGGAGATGCTCGAAGCGCTGCGCGCCAAAGAGCGCTACGACTGGCGCACGGTGGTGCCGTTCCACAACAAAGAGGACGCGTACCACGAGCCGCCGTGGTTTTGCTATCTCAAGGGCGAAAACCCCGACTACCCGGTACAGATTCTCCAAGCGGCTCTCTCGCAAGTCTATCGGCGGATGGAGCTTATCCGCCGCGACGGAACCGACCCCCGCGACAACCACATCCACTGGTGGCAGCAGCTAAACCCGGTGACGACCGAGGCGCTTATCCAACTGACCTTGGGCGCGCCGCAGCTCCTGTATAACGGCGGCATCTTAATGGCCCCGCTGCGCTACTTTGACGCCGAGCGCAA
>VXZF01000641.1 GCA_009845645.1 Gemmatimonadota bacterium
GCCATCGGCTTCGGTGTATAACTGGACACTGACCGGATCGCAAAAAACCAGCCCGCCGCCCCAAAGCCCCACCCAGATATTCCCCTCGCGGTCCTCGTACGTCAGCCGCGTATCCGAAAAGTGGCTATCCGGCAAGCGGGTGTAGAATGGATGCCAAGCCTGCCCGTCGTACACCAGGACACCTCGGCGGGTCATCCACAGCCAGCCTCTATCGTCCAAGCGCACATGCCGCGTGCCGTGCTGTACGACATCCGCCCCTTCAACCTGATCGCCCGCCTTGATGAGTTCGAGCTGTTGGCTAACTGGATCATAGCAGCCTATAACGGGTTCGGTACCAACATAGCGAAAGGCGATCCAAAGCGGGCCGGAGGTGCCTTGGGCGAATTTCCAAGGCCACTGCATCGCGCCGTTTCTCGCGCTGGAGTCCGCACTCAGGTGGCGACCATCGAGACTGATTACCCCCCGCTCCCGCGTCGCCAGCCACGTCGTACCCGCCGCGTCAGTCGCTATGTCGTACACCGCGCCTAGCGGCTGGCCCGCAATGTCTGTCACGCACTCTACGCACCGCCCGTCGGCAAACCGACCGACTCCTGCGTCGGTCAGCACCCGCATCGAGCCATCGGTCTGCGGTTGCAAGCTCAGGATCTTGTTGGACGGCAGCCCGTGCTCGGTGGTGTACACCTGAAAGCTGCGTCCGTTATACGCGGCCAGCCCGCCGCCGAGCGTCCCGAAGAGCAGCCGCCCGTCTTGGTCCTCAGCAATCGTCATTACCGTGAGATGGGGCATCCCGTTCGACAGGCCAAAGGTATCGAAATGCACCCCGTCGAATCGGCTGACACCGCCATCGGCCGTGGCGATCCAGAGGAGGCCGTGCCGGTCTTGATAGATGTCTTCCACGTGCATCCCGGCCAGCCCGTCGAAGACCGTGTAGTGCTGTCCGAGGATGTGATCAAAGGATTTTTTTTGACTTGGGGCTTTTGCGGATTCACGCGCGTCGTTCATAAAAACCTCGCGTGAGACCCCCGGCTTGAGCCGAGGGAGGGATAGCGATTCGACCGGCGACGGGCGGCTTGTCCGCCTTGAGCCGGTTGAAATCTAAGGGGGTGCGTGGTGAAAGCTGTGGATGATTCACTATATTCAGGGGTATGGAAACAATCCGCACTCTTTCTTGTCGGTTGGTGGTTCCTCCACCGGCGACCGCTCGTATTGACGCGACGCTGGATGCGTTTGCCCAAGCCTGCACCTATGTGGCTGATTGGGGCAACGAGCATAAGAAACATCGCCAATACGATCTGCACAAAGGCTGCTATCGCGACATGCGCGAGCAATTCGGTCTTTCGGCCAACCTCAGCGTTCGGGCCATCGCTCGCGTTGCGCCGAGGCTGGCCAATCCCAAGACGCGGCATAGCCAGTTCAAGCCTACGTCGATTGATTACGACGCCCGCATCTTCAAGTTGGATGTGCAAAACGAGGTAGTCAGTCTGCGCTTGCTGGACGGCCGTTGTATCCTCGCGCTTCGGCTGGGCGAGTTCCAACGACAGGGCTTGCAAGGGCAACAGCCTACCAGTGCCACGCTCAAGAAAGGGCACAAGAACCGATACTATCTTGACGTTCAAGTCAAAGAGGAAGCACCCGAACCGCCTTCCGATGCGGATATTGACGCCGCCCTCGGCGTTGACCTCGGCTTGCGTCAGATTGCTACTGATTCCGCAGGACACCAGTTTCAAGGGCAGGACCTCGCCGACTACCGCGAGCATCGCGCCGACGTAAGAGCGGCGTTGCAAGCGAAGGCAGACACCGGCAGCAAGCAGACACGCAAAGCCTGCCGCCGGGCACTCAAACGGCTTTCCGGTCGGGAGCGACGCCACCAGAAACAGATCAATCACACCATTAGCAAGCATCTGGTCGCCTACGCCAAAGAGCATGGGCTGGCCATCGTCTTTGAGGTGCTTAAAGGCATTCGGGATCGGTGTCGGTTCCGCAAAGGACAAAGGCGACGCTTGGACTCGTGGGCGTTCTACCAACTGCAACAGTTCGTCGAATACAAAGCACGTCGCGCCGGTGTCCGCGTGGTGTCTGTCGACCCGCGCTACACATCTCAAACCTGTGCGGACTGTCTGCATGTTGGTGTTCGTCGTCAAGACGACTTCTCCTGCAACGATTGTGGGCAGCGTTCCCATGCTGACTTTAACGCGGCGCGGAACATTGCCCGCTGGGGCCTCGCTGTAATCCGAGGCGAATACTCCCTACTCTCCTGTGTGCTCCCAAGCGGCGGAAGAGTGGGAGGGTAAAGCTGACTGCTTTAGCTGTCAGTGCGATTACTCTCCACCCTTTTTTATTGCGAGTTCGGGTTAAGCGGCCTTCTAACGGGAGTCGTACATCTGCTTAGTAGCATGCGTCTGAAATAGGTAGTGTATCCAACAGTTTCCGTAAACAGATGAATGAGGCATTGGAACAATGGGCCAAACAAGAGGCTAGCTAACATGAGTGAAACTGGATTCGTCAGGGACCAAGAAGTCATAATTGAAGTGGAGTTCAATGCAGTGCAGCCCGATTTCAATGTCGCAGAAATCGTATCGTTCCCGTGGCAAGTCACCGAGACTCGTGTGGAGGAAACAGCCTACTTGCTTAGTTCCCCAAACAATGCTCGTCGCCTACACGAGGCCTTTAATCGGGATCCCAAAGATAGGATTCGCTTCGACGATCTTGACTCACTACGGGATGAAATTGGAATTTGATAAAAACGCGCTTGAAGACCTCTGTTACTGGGTCAAGACGGATCGCAAGCAGGCACTGAGAATACTTAGACTAATCCTAGACATTCTTCAGCATCCCTTCCAAGGCATTGGCAAACTAGAAGCCCTCAAACACGACTTATCCGGTTGCTGGTCGCGGCGTATAGACAAAGAACATCGTCTCACCTACAAGGTAGAGGACGATTCTATTGTCAGCCTATCCTGTCGTTTTCACTATTAGCAAATAGCAATTCCGCGCCAAAATCTCTTACTTTTTAAAATAGCCTACTACCCCGAAATTTCTGATCCCATTACCAGCCTTCCTCAATCTACAGGTGGAAGTCTCGGCGCTACTCGCAGAATCGCCCATGCGCTGCTGGGAATCCCTAGTCAGCAGCGGCCTCCATCCTAGGTAGATTTATTGCCGCTGCAGAAGTTCATCCGTCCGCTGCTTTAAGCATATTCCAGACCACTAGTACCAATTGTAACCCTTTTTATTTTAACGTCATTAGCATTAGGCCAAGATTGAATTGCTTGTTGAATTTTATTTATGAGATCATCAGTTGCTGCATAGCCTATAATTATTGCCGAAACTGCTTCATAAGGAACCTTGTAAAGGTGTATATTTCCTTCCTTAATCTGATCAGCCTTGGAT
>VXZF01000172.1:0-714 GCA_009845645.1 Gemmatimonadota bacterium
GCTTTGAACTGTTGCTCAACGACGGCAGCGAAGAAACGCAGGTGGCCAATCAGCCGGTGCTGACCACTGTCAAACTGGAGACGGAAAACGAAGAACCGGTCGTCGAACTGACCATTCCGCCGCAATACGTCCGCTATATCCGTCTGAAATCGCAGACCACTGTGGGGTTTGAGGTTGCGGAATTCCGCGTGTTTGGGTCCGGGTTTGTGCCTCGCGCCGACTACCTTTCCAACATTTTCGATTTTGGCGAGGAATTGGCACTGTGGGGGCGCATTCGCTGGGAGGAGGAGCACTTCGGGTCCGAGCGCCTGTCGCGCTTGCTGATTAGTTCGCGCAGCGGCTGGGATGACACGCCGTTGGAATTCACTCGCCTGCATCCAAGCAGCGGTGAAGAGGTGCCGTGGCGGGAAGGAGCGGTTGCGAATACGGCGACAGGCGATGCGGTTGACTTAGACGCGATTGACGATGTTGAAGAAGCCCTCGACCTCTTCAATGCCCTGCCCATTGACGAGCGCAATCAGGTGGCGTTGACGCAGGACGAGTACGACGATTTGAGAAGTGCGGATAAAGGCGACGTGCGCGACGACTTAGTCGCTTGGAGCCGCTGGTCGCCGCCGTATAAGCTAACTGGGGGCGCTATAAACGCCGCAAACATCGGTGATGATGAGTTGGGCGTGCCCATTCTCTCGCCCGGCCCGCGCCGCTATTTCCAGT
>VXZF01000172.1:724-3389 GCA_009845645.1 Gemmatimonadota bacterium
ATTTCCAGATGAAAGCCGAATTTACCAGCCAAGACTTGGAAGCCGCCCGGGCGTTGGGTGCGCTCGCCTTTACGCTATCCAAACCACCGCTGACGGAGCGAATCATCAGCGAGGTCGTCCCGCGCCAAGTCGAGTTGGGCGTGCCGGTGTCGTTTACGTATGCCGTCCTGCCGACCAAGATGCGCCAGGGTGTGGATTTGGGATTCGATGTGTTCGAGATCGCCACGCCCGTGCGCTCTGAAGAGATCGAGACTATCGAGGTAGTGCATGCCGATGGTCAGGTGCAAACGGCGGATTTTACTGGCGTTGATTTGACCAATCTGCCCGTGCAAGACGACAGCGGTCTTTTTGCCGTGGAATCGGTGACCGAGCGGCACCTGAGGGTGCGCTTTCCCGCAATCACGGAAAGCGATTTGGCTGCGGGCCGCGCGGCGCTGCTCAAAATCCGCTTCAAGTGCCGCGTGCTGAGGTTTGGCACGACCTTTACTGGCACGGCTTGGAACAGCACTACTGACGACCTCGGCCAGCGGGTCATCGGCGGCAATGCGGCCGATTTAGGGGCGGCGGACGACGACCTAATACCTATTGGGGCTGCTGATCCAAACGACCTAGCGGTAAGAGTGCCGCTGGCGGGTGGTCGCCTGATGATTAACGTCGCGGCCCAACCGCGCATCTTCAGTCCCAACGGAGATGGGGTTAATGACGAGACGCGGATACACTGCGATCTAGTGCGATTGGTCGATGCTGCGCCGCTTACCGTGCGCGTATTCGATCTAGCCGGACATCTCGTCCGCACGCTTTTTGCCGGCGAGCAAGGCGGGGGGAGTTTTTCCGCGCAGTGGGACGGCACCAATGCTGTGGGACAACAGATGCCTCCAGGTATCTACCTCTTCCGCGTCGATTTGGCGACCGATGCTAAGGGGGAAGCGGTCGTGGGTATTGTCGAGATGGTTTATTAGCCCGCGATGTTTTTGTCAGACAAAGGGATCGAGTTGTGTAGTTGTTTTCCAACGGAGGAATTTGATGGGCAGAACTAGGGGGATACCCGCGTGGCTGGTCCTCTTGGCATTGGTATTGCCGGCGACCGAGGCAATCGGCCAGTCGTTGGACCGTCGTTTCGGGACCCAGCGCGGTGCCCAACTCACCTTTGAGCCGCGCGGCCCGGGCGTCCTCTTCGATGCGCTCGATCCGGCGCTCAAGAAATGGTACGTGCCGCAGGAGCTATACGTCGATTACGGCTTTCGCCAGTGGGAGTACTCGAATTACGCCAGAGACTTATACCAGCGCTACGTCAACACCAATCGCCAGGGCGGACCGTTTTACGACCTGTACGGGAATTATCAGACTTGGGGCTGGCTGGTTTTCGACTGGAACCAGACGCAACCGGGCCAATTTGGTTCGTCGATATACAAAGATCCTAGGTTCAATTCGTGGTTCAACGCCGTTACGGTCTCTGCTGATTCGCGCGATCAGTATTACTTGGCGATAACCATTGGCGAGCGCATCCGCACCGCCCTGACCCCGCTAACCTTTTCGAAGCCGCGTTTCAACGGCATCCAGATGGACTTCGCTGCGGACAAATACGAGGCGACGCTGTTGTTTTCTCGCGCCAGCGAGGCGATCCTCGGCACTACCCCCGCACTCCAGCCCAGCACTTCGACCAATGCGACTAATATGATGGGGGGACGGGCCACGGCGCAGGTGGGGGATTTTGTCAAGGTTGGCGCGACTATGGTCAATGCCCACCATTCGCAGACGCTGGCCGAGGCGTTTGAACGCAACCCGTTCATCGGCACCTTGGGGGCCGGGCAAGGCAGCGACCCGATTCGGGTCCTCGCTGTGGTGCTGAGCGACGATTCCCCAGAAGACGGCCAAGGTGGTGCCGCGTTGTTTGCCCACGACATCATCATTACCGCCGAGGATTTCGACACCAAGAAGCGCACGAAATATCGCTTGCGGGAGGTGGTAGCGGATCCAACCAAATGGCCGGTGATTACCGGCGGCTTTCCTCGGGAGGGTTTTTTGGCGGCCGACGGCGAGGAACAAATCGTCATCAACTACGACTTCACCGACTTGGCGTACATTGGCCCGCGGCCGACGGAGATCGTCGATATCCAGTTCGATCTCGTGGTGGCCAATGACTACAAGATTCAGGTGTGGTCCGATCGCCAGATCGGACGCGGCAGCTTGCCCAGCCCACCGCTTACGGGTTTGGATTTGGCGCAAGCGGGTGCCGTGCTGTTCGATGTCCGCAGCGCCGCAGGCAATGTGACGGATAATTCAAACCAACAGCGCGTCGTCTTTGACTACGGACTGCCATCCGCCAACATGGTATTCGGATTCACCATGGAAGTGTTGCAGTTGATGGGCTTTGACGCCTATGCTGAGTACGACATTAATCGCGACTACACCCAGTATCCTAACCTCACGCTCGCCAACGCGGACCGCAACCTAAGAACCCACGCCCGCGACGCGGCGGCTTGGATGATCAACGTTTCCAAGCAGGCCTATCCGTTCTTCTTGTTCGGCGAGGCCTTCAGCATGGACCCCGACTATTCGACGACGGCGTTTATCGTCGATTCAGGCGGCAACGTGTACTACGACGACACGCGCACCTCAATGTATGAGTTTGTCGATGACAACGACGATCAAGACCGCACGCCCG
>VXZF01000345.1 GCA_009845645.1 Gemmatimonadota bacterium
AGGCCATGCCGCGCTCGACCAGCAGGGCCAACAGCGGCGAGGCTTCGAGGGTGCGGACGCGACCCGTCGCGCCGACCTTACAAGCGGCCACGATAGCGTCAGCACCCAAACCGCAGGTACAGTCGAGGACGCGGTCGCCTAATTTGAGTTGCAAGGCATTCACCAAAATGTCGTGTTTGCCTTGTTCTAAGGCGAGGAGCCGCAATTTGGCCATGTTGGGATGGTAGCGGAGACACCGTCCGGCGACCCAAAGGGAAAAATTGCCGCGCTCGACGACGATCAGACCCGTGAGTCTCTCGTCCGCAGCCATTCCAGAGAGCGAGCGGTGGGTGCGAGGCACATAGCGGTAGCCGGTTTCGCCAGCAAGGCAATGCGCACTCGCAAGCTCCCGAGGGCTGGGACGCGCAGAGGTGGTTACGGCGAAGGCGAGCGGCGGTTCCGGTTCGCGGTTAGTTTGCATACGACGCTTTATCCGGCGGTGCAACGGCCTTCAATCGCGGTGGTAGGACTGTGCCGTCGGGCTAGGTGGGGACAAAGCGCTCCAATCGCCAGCGCTTGGCCCACGTCTTTTCCAAGCGCACGCACAAGCACACGTCGTTGCCCTTGTAAGTCTCCGCAAGTACCTGACCCTGCTGATGCAAATGGGCCAATAGCCGGCCTTCGGCTTGGGGAACCTGCAACTCCAAAGTGATGTCTCCAGCGACGCTATACGCGCGGATTTTGTCGCGCAGCGCGTCGAGGTTGATGGCTCGGCTGGCCGAGACGGCGATGGCGTCTTCGCGGTCCGCGTACGCGGCCACGATCCGTTCCTCTTCGCCGGGGGCTACTTGGTCGATTTTGTTGTACACCATCAGGGTGGGGCTGTCCGCAAGCCCGAGACTGTGGAGGACTTGATCGACCGTGGCGATCTGCGACTCGTAGTACGGAAAGCTCAAATCGATCACGTGGAGCAGCAAATCGGCCTCCACGGCCTCTTCGAGCGTGGCGCGAAAAGAGGCAAACAGGTGGTGGGGCAGGCGGTTGATGAAACCGACCGTGTCGGTGAGCAGGATCTTGTGGTTGCGGTCGAGATCAACGGCGCGGGTGGTCGAGTCCAAGGTGGCAAAGAGCTGGTCTTCGACTAGCACATCCGCGCCAGAGAGCATCCGCATCAGAGTGGATTTGCCGGCGTTGGTATAACCCACTAGAGCTACCTTAAAAACATCCGCGCGATTTTTGCGGTTAGTCGCCATCTGCACGCCGATTTTGTCGAGCTTGGCCTCTAGGGAATTGATCTGACGGCGAATCAGGCGGCGGTCTATTTCCAATTGGGTCTCGCCCGGGCCGCGGACGCCGGCTGCTCCCATGCCGCGGATGGCCCCACCGCCGGCCTGGCGCGACAGGTGGGTCCAGTAGCGAGTCAAGCGCGGCAGGAGGTAGTTGAGCTGGGCCAACTCGACTTGGATCTGAGCCGTGTGGGTGCGAGCGTGGCGCGCGAAAATGTCCAAGATCACGGCACTGCGGTCGATAATGCGGCGCTTGGTGACGCCCTCCAAGTTGCGCATCTGGGCTGGCGAGAGGTCGTTGTCAAAGACGATCACGTCGGCTTGGCACTGGGCCGCAAGCTGCTTGAGGGAGGCGGCCTTGCCCTTGCCGACGTAGTGGGCCGGGTCAATGCGGTCGCGCCCTTGGATCTGGCGCGCGGCTTCGACGAGGCCAGCAGTGGCGGTTAAGCGGCCAAGCTCGTCGAGGGAGTGTTCGGCTTCCCAAGCTGGCATCGTGGGCAGGGCGACGCCGACGAGGATGGCGCGTTCTTGGCGCAGTGTGTGATTTACTTCCATTCGGCCTTCTTTGGATTTGGTGGTGTGGCGTACAAACACAAATAGAGCGCATCACTTTGTCAACACCGCAAGGGCGAGTTTGTGCCTCCAATGTGCGGGTGAGCCGCTTGCGACAAGAGAGTAGGGACACCGACAATTTTGCCGTCACTGCGGGCAAACCCGTTGTTTATCCTTGACTTTTTGGAAAATTGAATCTGTGGTATTACTTTGTATTGCAAACGTTTGTTCAATATCGAAATACGAGTCATACCATGGGAAAACACAGCGGCGGCAACGCTAATGAGGACCTGTTGCGAGACTTGCGGCTCGCGGTTTGGCGGCACAAAGAACCAGAGGGCGAATTCGTGATTCTAGCTCAGATCCGTCAGACTTTGGACCACGCCGGAGTCGCTTACGACGGTTGTTGGTTGTACCGAGTGCAAGCTGACAACGGCGAGTGCACGATGCGCGTCCATCCCTTGACAGCCGACGGGGATTGGTCCCCGCTAACCGAAGGACAGCAGTGGGTGCTGAGAGCGTGGAAATCAGCCGCGACCTGCTATCGAGCGCCGATCCGCCACGGCGAAGGCGCTTGGCTGGCCCAACAGATGCGTTACAATATCAAAGCCATCCTTGAAACGACCTTTGATCAAGGCGTCCTAGCCGTTTATCGCAAAGAATCCATCGCCTGTAGCGACGCAGACGTCGGCTTGTTCAAGGGCTTGGGCGAGGTCCTTAGCGGGCTGTACTACCGCCAAGAAGATCTGGCGCAGTTGCAGGCGAAAGAAGCCCAGCTACGCCAAGCGCAGAAATTGCAGGTGATGGGACAATTGACGACCGAGTTCGCCGACGAAATCAACCAACACTTAGAGGTGATCATCGGCGAGACCAGTCTGCTGGGCGAAGGCGACTTAACACCTACCGTCGGCGATGGCGTACAAGCTGTGTACGAGGCCGGCCTCCAAGCACGCAGCACCAGCGAGCGGCTGTTAGGGTATGCGCGCCAGCAGAAGACACAGAAGGAATGGATCAACTTCACCCGCCTCGTGCAGGAGACCGTCCGGCTGATGCGTCGGACGCTTCTACAAGACCAGATCAAAATCGTCGAGGCTCTAGCCCCGAACCTGCCCTATATCAAGGCTCATGCTGGCCAGCTCCAACAGATCGTCCTCAACCTCATCCAAAATAGCCGCGACGCCATAAAACAAGTGCGAGACGCAGGGCAGATCGCATTGCGGCTATCGACCCACCAAGGCTGGATCGTGCTGGAGATCGAAGACAATGGGCCGGGCATTCCCGAGGAAATTCGGGCCGACATTTTTGCGCCGTTCTTCACCACCAAGGCGTCGAGCCAGCACAGCGGATTGGGGTTGAGCGTATGCGCAGGCATTGTCTGCGACCACCACGGCCGCCTATTCGTCGCAGACTGCGCCCAAGGGGCCTGTGTGGTCTTGGAACTGCCCATTGATCCGCACGCCGCGTTAGTGGATAACTGACCTTGTTGCAACAGACGCGCTCCTATATGTTCAAGCTCGCAGCGCACAACGCGGGAGATGAAGCGCATGGTCATCGTACTAATGGGCGTAAC
>VXZF01000054.1 GCA_009845645.1 Gemmatimonadota bacterium
TCGTAAAGATTGCCCAGACAGGCGTGTACTTGGGGATCTTGCGGCGCGAGTTCGGCAATTTTCTCGAAGAAAGTTAAGGATTCGGCATAGCGGTTCTGTCGAGCCAAGAGTAAGCCCATGCTCCAATAGCCTTGGACGCGGTTGGGATCTAGGTCGATAGCCCGACGTAAAAGGGCCTCGGCTCTTTGGGTCTGGGGGGTTGGCTCTAGAAGCGAGGTCATTTGCCCATCGCTTGCTTCTTCGATGAGCAGATCGGCTAAGCGGATGCGGTACTCGGGTTCGGCAGGGGTTTGCTCCAGCAGCGTGCGGTACTCAGTAGCAGCGGCCTGCAACTGGCCTTCTGTTTCGTAGAGCCGAGCTAACTGGTAGCGCACTACGGTGGAGTCGGGGCGCAGCGTTAGGGTGCGGCGATAGGCATCGGCTGCTTGGCCGAGTTGGCCCGCCATAGAGTAGGCATAGCCGATTCGGCCGTGGATAGCCGCCCAGTCGGGGCGCTTTTTGGCGACCTGCGCGTAGGTGGCGATGGCGTCCGCGTAGCGGCGCATGTGCAGCAGGGCATTGCCGAGAAAGTAGCGGACTCGGTCCCCCTCGGGGTAGAACTCCAGATATTTTCTGTAGAGATTGACGGCTTTGTGGTACTCCTTTTCATCGACGTAGAGGGCCGCTAGGCGCAAGAGCGCGTCGTCGTGGTCGGGAAGTTGGTTGAGGACCCACTTGTATTCGCGCATGGCATTGGCTGGCATGCCGTTGCGTTCGTACGCATAGCCCAGCCAGAAGTGCTGCTGCGGTTCGCCCTCTGCGTCCATAGCCCCAGCGCCGACATTGGCCATGAGCAACAGCAGGGGCAAGGCCACCAGAGCCTTGCTGCGGTACTGTGCTTCTTTCCACAGTGAATACATCCCGAAACCGGCGTAGAGTAGAAGCAAGGGCACGACGGGTAGCCGGTAGCGCGCGGTAACGAAGAAGAGCACCACCGAAACCATATACGTCATCGTGAATAACAAAAAGAGACGCCCCTGCTCGGTCTTGCCCGCCGAGGTGCGCGCAAAGAGCACTAGACCTAAGAGGGCGAACGGGGCTACTGATCCGAAGGGAAAAGCAACGCCCTTTTTCCACAGGAGGGCGGACAAAAGCGCCGAGTCGCGGCGGGCGAAATACGGATCGATGTTGCGCTTTATTTCGTCGCCGTGCCAAAATAGGTAGAGCTTGTAAAGCTGTAGCCATGCATAGTCGAGCGGATTGTCGGCGGCGAAATCCCAAGCACGGGCGAAGAAGAAACGGGATTTGGCCGATGGGCGTTCAATGCCGGCTTCGCGTTCGGGCATTTCCGCTAGCTCAAGCCAAGCCCTGCCAGGACGGATATCGACCGTGGTCTGGTAGTCTGGGTTATTGCCAATGTAGAAATTGATGCCGGCGTTGTGCGAGATGAGGACCCAGTCGTCGCCAACTAGGTAATTGCGCAGCGCAACCGGAGCGATGACCAACGCGATGCCGAGGAGCAACAAGGCTCCTCGCTGGACAAAATTCCCTTGGGAAAACCAGAGCCAAGCGAGCAATACCGGCGCGAAAAGGAGAATATTGGACACCGCTAGGGCGGCCAGACCCAGTGTGAGACCGACGATTAGCCACGGCCAGCGCTGCTTTAGGGGAGCGGTGAGCAGCAAGAGAAGCAGGGCCAAGTCGAGGAGGAGCGCCGGGATAGTGGGCAGCAATTCGCCGCCGAAATAAATCAGCGGGCCATAGAATGCGGCGACCAGCCCCGCGCCGAGCGCCACGGCCGGGGGAAAGAGACGGAGGCCGAGCAAATAGGTGCACCCACAGATGAGCGCACCGAATAGGGCTTGGAGCAGGCGGGGCATGTAGTAATTTTCGTCGCTTAGAGAAAAGAGCAGGCCGAGCAGATAGGGATAGAGCGGCGGTTGCCAAAAGGGAGTCGGTCGCCCAGCCCAAGAGACTTCGCTGAGGTAGCGGGCGTCATCGACATAGGTCCGGGCATCGACGACCGGAACGGAGAAAAGCGGGCTAGTGGAGAGTTCACTCAGATAGAAGAGACGCAGGCCCAAGGACAACAAGACGATGAGGGCACAGGTCCAAAGTTCGCGGTGACCGATCTTAAAGCTCGTGGCCATAAGGCCAAAATTATTGCAGGCCAGCGTAAACGGCGATGAAGCTTTCGGTGATGGTCTCCGATTCGTCTCCCTTGGGGTTGCGGCGGTCTATCCGCATGCCCATCTGCGTGGTGAGCTTGTACCCCAGATAGTCGGATACATTAGTGAACTGAGCGGCTCCGACGATGCTGTTGAAGTCGTTGAGATCGCGTTCGAAATCGTTGACGAAGGTCAACTCTAAGCCGAGCTGCAAAGTCGTGTGCTGGAGCATAGGAAAGCCCAGCAGGAACCCGCCGATCTCGGCAAGTTCGGTCCGTCTTTCCTGCGAAAGCAGGTCGATGGTCTGTTTGCGGTACTCGCTCTTCCAGCGCGGCTCAACCCAGATTCGGCCTAGGTCGAGGCGGTAGCTCACCTTGTTGATGACGCCAAAGAAAAAGTCGCGCTGGCGCAGGCCCAAGGGGGCGCGTTGGTCTTCGTCGAGGCGTTGGTGATACGTATCGTATTTGAGGAAGTTCTTGGCGATGAAGCCTCCCCGCTGATAGTCGTGGCCCACCCACAGGGCGTTGATGTAGGTGTCGGGAGCGATGAGAGGATCCTCAATTTTGGTGGACTCGCCGGTGCGGATATTGGCGTTGGGCAACCACTGCTGGAGGTCGTCGGGAATGTTGTCCTCGACTGACTTGAGCATCTCAAAGAAGCGAAAGCGGCCCCAGTTAGGCGTGGACTTGTCGAGGGTGAAAAGCACGTAGTCAACGCGGTTTGCTTGATTCGAAGAGATGAGATCCTCGCGCAGCACCCCGGCCATCAGTCGGACCTCCGGCGTCAGGTGCATACCGCCATATACGTTGAAACCCCGGTGGTCCTTCTTGTAGGGGTAGTCGGGGGCCTCGTCGTTTTCAAAGCGGTCAATCCAGACGTTGTTGTTGAGGTCGATGCCAAAGAGAAATTCAGGACGGTCGACATTGTGGCGCATGAAAGGCTCTTCGTAGTCGGGTACGGAGTTGGAGAGGAAGCGATTGTCGTTTTGGTTGAAGTCGGAAATAAAGTCGTTGTTCTCGTCCCAGCCGGGATAGACTTCTTGGTCGCCAGCGCGCCAGTCCTTGCGCACGGTGTCGGGGTAGCGGTCTTGATCGTCGTTGTCCTCGACTAGCTCGACTACGTGGACGCGCTCATCCTCGTAGTCAATGAAGCCGGAACTCAGCGTGGTGAAGGTCCTAGTGTTGTAGCGCGGATCCATGCTGTAGGCCTCGCCGAAGACAAACCAGGGATACGTGTT
>VXZF01000196.1 GCA_009845645.1 Gemmatimonadota bacterium
ATGTGGGCGAGAGCGCGGCGACGACCTGTTTTGTCAACTACGTGGATGGCGATGCACGGCGTCAGGAGTTGCTCGCTTGCGCCGCGCCGATTGCCGCAGCCCAACTCGGGCCGGTGCTCGCCGGCGTGGAGCACGTGCATTTGGGGCCGCTGCATCCGCGTGATCTGGCCGAGGATGTGCTGACGGCGATAGACGGAGTGGTGAGTTTGGACATCCAAGGCCATGTGCGGCGGATTGAGGGGACGCAGGTGTACCAGGGGGTTGCTGGCGGTCTGTATGCCGCTCTGCAGTGCGCGGACTATGTCAAAACTTCCAACGATGAATTAGAACTCGTGCTCGCCGATTGCGGTCTGACGCTGGACCAGTTGATGCGCGATTGCTCGGTAGCAGAGTGGGTCGTCACCGAAGGCTCGCACGGCGGCTGGGTTGCCAGTCGGGAGGGGCAGCGGACGAAGTTTGCGTCGGCTCCGGTGGGGACGGTGGCCGATCCCACCGGAGCTGGAGACGTGTTTTTCGCTGCGTATTTGGCGCATCGGCTGCACCGAGGGGCGGAGGTTGCTGCGGCCGCTCAGCATGCTGCGGCGTTGGCTGCGCGCCAAGTAGGGGGTGGGTTTATCGACGAGGCGACGTTGCGTTTGGAAGGTTGACTGCTGTGTTCAGCACTCAGCGCCGCGCACTTCGCCGCCGAAGTGCTGCATACGCTCGTCGGTGTCGATCTGTCCAGCGTTGGCGGGTCGGTAGTGCAGTTGCAGGGCGCGGCGCATTTTTTTCGAGGGGTTGGTCGGGCTGCCGTGGTGGGTCATGCCGTGCCAGAGCAGGCAACCGCCAGGGGCGAGGGGCACGACGACGTCGCGCTTGGTCTGGACGTCAGTGTCGCAGATCTGCCAGTCGCGGCGTTTGAAGTGATTGACCGGACCTTCGCGGTGCGTGCCGGGCAGGATGTGCAGGCAGCCGTTATTCGCGTCGGCGTGGTCGAGGGCGATCCAGACGCCGATGATGGTGGTGCCCAAGGGATAGTTGAAGTACGCGCAGTCTTGATGCCAGGGCTTTTCGCGGCCCTTAGGCGGCTTGAGCAGGGCCATCTCTTGGAACAGCACGGGCGTGTCGTCCATCAGGCGGGCGAGGACATCTAAGAGCTCTGGGTCGGTGGCTATAGGTTGGAAGCGCTCGTCCCAATCGACGAAACTCATCAGCTTGCGCACGGCCTTACGCCGCGCTGCGCCCGTCAGCTTTTGGCCCTGCGCGGAGACTTCCAGTTGGACGCCGCGAAATTCGGGCTGCTTGCCGTCAATTAGGTCGTACACTGCGTCGGCAGCGTCGGCGACTTGGGCAGGGGAAAACGCCTCTGCTATTACGAGGTAGCCCTGCTGGTGAAAGAAGGCTAGCTGCTCGGGGCCAATGTCGGAAAAGCGGGCGACCTGCTGGGCCTCGGTGTCGTAGCGGTAGAGGTCCGAGGCGTAGTCGGCGTGGACGCCGTCGTCGATGATGGGTTGGGCGCTGGTCATGTCTGTTCAGCCTCGTCTCCCTCGTCCACTGATTGGTCCCGGACCAAAATTGCCATGGGAATCAGCACGCAGTAGCCGACCACTAGGAGGACCGGCGCTAGGGTGAGGGAGAGAAAACCCTCGGCCGGTGGGATGCGCAAAAACACATAGCCGAGCACGATCACGGCTAGGCCGGCTATGGCCAAGGACCAGTTTTTGCGCGTAAAGGGCAGATCGCCGCGTTGGGCCATGGCGTGGCCTCCGCTTACCGCGCCTGCTTTTCGCGGATGCGGGCGGCGCGGCCTTTGCGACCGCGCAGGTAAAACAGGCGGGCGCGGCGCACCCGGCCCTCGCGCAGGCGCTCGATCTTGGCGATGCGCGGCGAGTGCATGGGAAAGATGCGCTCGATGGCGATGCCCTGAGAGATCTTGCGCACGGTAAAAGTCTCTTGGATGCCACTGCCTCTGCGCTGGATGACGGTTCCTTCAAAAATTTGGGTGCGCTCTTTGTCACCCTCGATGACCCGCACGTGGATGCGCACGGTATCGCCAGCGCCGAATTCAGGGAGATCGGTTTTGAGTTGGTCTGAGGTTAGTTCGCGCAGGATACTTGCGTCCATTGTATCACCTTGTTTGTTACGGGGCTTCTTCCAGCCCTTGCTCTCGCCAAGTGGCGATGAGCTGTTGTTCTTCTTCGTCGAGTTCGATCTGTTGTAGCAAGTCGGGCCGGCGCGCAAACGTGCGCCGCAGGGCTTGGCGTCGCCGCCAGTGCTCTATGCGCTCGTGATCGCCCGAAAGCAGTGCATCGGGGACGCGCTGGCCGCGGAATTCAACCGGCCGCGTGTACCAAGGGCAATCGAGTGCGGCCTCTTGGAACGAGTCGTCCAAGGCCGAAGAAAAGTTGCCCAAAACATTGGGTATGAGCCGGACCACTGCGTCGATGAGGACGAGGGCGGCCGGCTCTCCGCCGGTGAGCACGTAGTCGCCGATTGAAATTTCACGGTCGATAAGCTCGGTGCGGATCCGCTCATCGACTCCTTTGTAATGCCCGCACAACAACACCAACCGCTCCTCAAGCGCCAGTTCGACGGCGAGCGCTTGATTGAGCGGTTGGCCGTCGGCTGTCAGGTAAATGCAGCGGCTGGCCGCTAGGTCTCGTTCCTGCCAAAGCTGGTACACGGGCTCGGGCTTGAGGACCATGCCGCCGCCGCCGCCGTAAGGCGCGTCATCCACGGTGCGGTGTTTGTCGGTTGCACAATCGCGCGGGTCGTGGGTCTCGACGGTCAGGAGGCCCTGGGCGACGGCGCGGGCCATCATACTAGTCGCCAACGGCGAGGCAAAGAAATCCGGAAAGAGCGTTACAATGTCTATTTTCATGGCTCAAATAGCTCTTCAATGCCTCGCACGACGACCCGACCCGGCGCGATTTCCACGACAAAGTCGCCGACGGCCGGCACGAGGGCTTCGCCTTTGGCTCCGCGGACCACGTAAACGTCTGTCGTCGGCATGGATAAGACCTCGACGATGTGGCCCAATGGCTTTCCTGCCGAATTGACGACCGCGGAATCCACTAAGTCGTCGATGTAGTGCGTGCCCTCCGGCAGGGGATCGCGCTGATCGGGGGCGATGGTAACGTAGCCTCCGGCCAAGATTGAACGCGCCTGTTCGGGCGAGTCGATGCCAGCGAATTTGAGCAACAAGCTCTTGGCATCTGTGCGCCAGCGCTCGAGTTCGAGCGGCTGGTCGGGTTGGCCCGCGCATTGGAGGACGACGTCCCGCAGGTTGCTGAAGCGCTCGACGCGGTGCGTCAAGGCTTGAGCCCGAACTTCGCCGCGCACTCCCCACGGGCGGGAGATATAGGCTACGGCGACGCGCCCGGCCATGAGGGTGTACCT
>VXZF01000347.1 GCA_009845645.1 Gemmatimonadota bacterium
GCGCGATGAAAAGCGCAGACGCCAACTCGGACAAACCGGCCAAGAGGCGGTCCACCGTCGCTTCCACGCCGATGCTATGGCTGAGGGGACGCTCGCCGTGTACGAGCAGTATCTGTAGAGATCGACAACAACTATAGGGTGACGTGGTGCTGACTAGTGATCAGGGCTAGTATTTTGACAGATTTACGATTTAATCGTAAATTCGCCAGTTATGATTAGGCGCACCCTACAACAGTATCTTTTGCGCGATGCCCGCTTGTACCCGGTGCTCACCCTCACCGGCCCGCGCCAGTCCGGCAAGACGACCTTAGCCAGAGCAACCTTCCCCCAGCATAGTTACTATTCCTTGGAAGATCCCGACCAACGCATCTTTGCCTTAGAGGACCCCCGAGGATTCCTCGACCAACTCGACGGCCCGGCCATTTTGGACGAAGCTCAGCGGGCACCCGAGTTGTTTTCCTATATCCAGAGCATAGTTGATGCGGACGGTAGCACGGGCCGCTTTGTGCTGACCGGTTCGCAGAATTTCCTGCTCATGGATCGCATTGTGCAGACCTTGGCGGGCCGGTGCGCCGTTCTGCATCTGCTGCCGCTTTCGCGTGCCGAACTCGAAGGCCAAGTCCAGCCGGTGCCCGAAACCCCCGCGACATTATTTGCCGGTCGCAAGACCCATCTCCAACTATGGCAGACCCTCTACACCGGCTTCTATCCGCGAATTCACGACCAGCGCATCCCGCCCGCAATATGGCTCCCCGACTACGTGCAAACCTATCTCGAACGCGATGTGCGTTCGCTGGTCAATATCGGCAACATGGATGCCTTTGAGCGCTTTTTGGCTTTGTGCGCCGGTCGAGTCGGGCAGGTACTCAATTGCGCTGCACTGGCCAACGATTGCGGCATCGCCGTAGATACGGCACAGCGCTGGATATCCGTTTTGAAGACTAGTTTTGTCGTCTTTCTGCTGCCACCGCACTACCGCAACTTCAACAAGCGGTTGATCAAAAGTCCCAAGCTGTACTTCTACGACACCGGCCTTGCCTGTTATTTGTTGGGCATAAAAGACCCCCAAGTACTGCCCACCCATCCATTGCGCGGTCCCCTTTTTGAAAATTACCAAGTCGCCGAAGCGGCCAAAGCCTTTCACCACCACCGCCAGAAACCCCCGCTGTATTTTTGGCGCGACCGCACCGGCCACGAGGTTGATCTACTGGTGGAACAAGGATCGGCGCTCTACCCAATTGAGATCAAGTCTGGACAAACGGTCAGCTCCGACGCGTTCACCGCACTTACATGGTGGAGCCGCACGGCTGGACAGGACCTTGCGAATGCTTCGCTGATCTACGGCGGCGACCGCGCGTACCGGCGCAACGGAGTGGCGGTGCGACCGTGGTTTGCTATTTGAAGTCGATTACAACAGACTTTGCGCGTTAAATCTTCCCTGCGCTGACAAATTCCCGCAACAGCGCCAAGAAAGCCTCCGTCGCCAGCGAACGCCGCCGCTGCCGGTGCTCGATTAGGCCTATTTGGCGCTTGGCCAATCCATTGACCTGTATAGCACACACTTTCCCCGCGGCGACCTCTTCTTCCACCGCCACCTCCGGCACCAGTGCAATACCCAACCCAATCTCCACGTAGCGCTTGATAATCTCGATCCCGCCGAGTGTCATTTCGACCTGCAACGCCAAGCCCTGCCGTTGGAAAACCTCGTCGAGCAACTGCCGACTAGTGCTCCCACGTTCCAAGACCAGAAACGGATATTCGGCAAGCTGTTTGAGCCCTATCCTGCGCCTTTTGCCCAGCGCGTGGTCCGGGGGACAAATAAGCACATCCCGCCGCTCGAAAAGCGACTCGCAGACCAAGTCGCGGTGCTTGACCGGCAAGGTCGCCAATCCAAAATCCACTTCGTCGTTGAGCACTAGGTTGCTCACCTCCGGCGACATGCGATTGCGGATGTCCAACTCGACCTCTGGGTAGCGGGCGCGGAACTCGGCGAGCACGTTGGGCAAAATATAGGTGCAGTTGGTATCGCTAGTCCCGATCGCCAGCCGCCCGCGCAAGACCTGCTTGAGCGCCGCAATATCGTCGCGTGCCTTCTCCAGCCGGGCGAGAACCGCCTTCGCATGAGCAAAGAGAATCTCACCGGCCGGCGTCAGCCGAAGCTGCCGCCGATTGCGCTCGAGCAGGACCGCGTCCAGTTCGTTCTCCAATGCCTTGATCTGGAGGCTGATGGCCGGCTGCGTCAGAAAGAGTTTGTCGGCCGCCCGCGTAAAGCTCTGCTCGCGGACGATTTCGTAGAAACTGCGCAATTGGTAAAGGTCCATTCGGCGTCCTTTATTTATATAAATTATCCTAAGAATAAGATATATAAATTTTTATTATTCTACCATTTCGCTTATCGTTAGGAGTGTCAACCAATTCACTCTTTAGAAATCCCTTGAGAACCACCGACTTTCCTCTATACGTCTCCGATTTGGACGGCACTCTGCTGCGCAACGATACTTCGCTATCTCAGTACAGCAGAGATACCCTCAACGCGCTGTTGGATCAGGGTTTGCTCTTCACCGTGGCGAGCGCCCGCAGCATAGCCACCATGCGCCACGTACTGGCTGATTTACCTCTGCGCCTGCCGGTAGTCGAATTCAACGGTTCCTTTGTTTCCGATCTGGCCAGCGGTCAACACTATCTGATTCACGATCTACACCGCGACATTTTGTCCGAGTTGTGGCAACAAATAGCCGACGCTGGTTACACCCCCTTCATCTCGACCTACGACGGTACCGCCGACCGTCTCTACTATCGCGATATCACCAACGATGGCATGGCTTGGTACCTGCGGAATAGGCAACTCCACCAAGATCCACGCCTGCGCTATTTAGCCGACTTGCAAAGCGGCCTCGACGACCAAGTGGTCTGTCTCACCGTTATCGGCCCGGGGCCGGAGCTGGAGAAATTGGATGAGGCTATCAACCAGCGGCACGCCGAGCGGATTCAGACCCATTGCTACGAGAACCAGTACTCACCAGGATGGCACTGGCTGACCATCCACGATGCTCGCGCCACCAAAGAGCAGGGCATCCTGAGTCTCAAGCGCATGCAAGGACTGGAAGATCGTCGTCTGGTCGTCTTTGGCGACCAAGTGAACGACTTGGACATGTTCGAGATGGCTGACGAAGCCCTAGCCGTGGCCAACGCCATCCCGGCCCTCAAGGAACGAGCCACCGGGATCATTGACACCAATGAAGAGGACGGTGTGGCTCGCTATATAAGCGCCCATTGGAACGGAACACCAAAATGAAGGAGTCTAATCGCCAATGAGAAAACCATTTTGGGAAGACACATATTCAGATATGAATGCTTCCACATTCGGTGGG
>VXZF01000012.1 GCA_009845645.1 Gemmatimonadota bacterium
GAGAGAAACGTGGTGCCCCCTTGGCCGGCTTTCACTTCTTCAAGCTCCCACACCACCCGCGTCAGCCCGGAAAATATCTTGTTGCCCGCCACTTGGTAGCGCATGGCATTGGCTTGTTGCGGCGGCCGCACCACGTGCGGCAGGCCGGTGCCGTTGTCGGTGCTTTTCCAGCCGGCGTGTCGCACTGTGATAAAGGAATTTTCGCAGCGGAAGCTGTAATAATCGTCCCCGAGGTACGGCTCTTCAGCGAGAATTTCGGTGAGAATGCCGACCACCGCCGGATGGTCCAAAAGTTCCTGCAAGGCACCTTGGTAGCCCTGTTTAGCACCGTCGTACACTTCGGTCTTCATCGCTTCGATTTCCGCCTCAGACAGCACCGAGGGCAACAAAATCCAGCCTTGGAGGTCGAAAAAAAACTTCTGCTCTTCAGTCATGGGCACGGGCGCGGCACGGTGTTCGCTCATAGTATTCTCCTGTGAGTCGCTTGGGCTCCTTTTGGTATTTCCTTCAAACCTGCTTGGTCCACTCAATCGGCTCGGGGGCGATACCCTGTTCCTGGGCCCATTCGACCAAGCCATAGCTCGATCCCCCCAATAACTGCTTGCCAATATCATCTACTTGGTCCAGCACCTCGTCACCCGGTTGGACGAGGTTCATATTATCCCGCAGCCCTCCCATCCAGCGATAGCTGTAGCCTAGTATGACCACCTTCGATGTGCGCTGGCTTAAATTGGGTGCCGCCGTGTGGAAGACGCGGTTCTCAAACAAAAAGGCGTCGCCAGCATTGAGACACAAATCCACCGCCCCCTCTGGATCGACTTGGCCCCGAGAAATGGGCAACGGCGTCGGTAGCAGATGCGAGCCGGGAGCGAACATGGTGAAACCGGACTGCGACGCGGGAAAATCCGTGAGGCAATAGCCTACTTTTATGCCGGCGCGGACGATTCCTTCATGGCCTAGATCCTCGGTCATGCCGATGTCGCGATGCCATCCTCGCGTCCCTTCGTCGGCATCGTCCTGTGGGAATTTATAGATAATCGCCGTGGTGTGCAGATGGATATTAGGCGATAGCAACTGTACCACTAGCGGCACCGTCGAGGAATGGGTCAGCAGCGGGTGGAACGCCCGCTCTTGTACGATCCCCGGCCGCCGCTGAACGTAGTATTGGTCTGCTTCACGTCCGAATTCATCGATCATCCGGTCGCACACTGTCGTTAGCTGCGCCACCTCTTGCTCCGTCAGCGCCCCGGGGACGATCAGATAGCCGTTGTCGTCGAAGAAGCGACGCTGTTGCTCCTCCAGTAGGACCAATTCCATTGTTGACTTACCTCACTCTATGAGCTTTAGATCAACTCGGCGTCGCAGCGGGGACAGTGTTCCCACGCGATCGATTCCACCGGCTTGTCGCAATCCGGGCACAAACCGAGTGGATGCTCGTCCTCTCGGCAGCGGCGACCGTCTTTGTAGGTAATGCGCCGCCAGACCGTCTCGCCGTCCGTGGCGTAAAAGGTCCACGTGCCCTTCTTGCGTCCGTCCGTGCTCTTGCCGCGGTATTCATTGAATTGCCCAGTTTGTTTCCGGTTGCCGTTTTCATAATAGGCTACGTGGTTGCCGGTAAGCTGATTTTCTCGGTAGTGATTGATACTAGTGGGTTGGCCGTTTCTGTGGTACTCGACCCATTTGCCCGTCTTTTTGCCCATGTCGAAAGCGCCTTCGCGCCGCTTGCCGCCGTCGGCGTAGTACAGCACCCAAGGGCCGTGTTTTTTGCCGTTTTTGTACTCGACGTCTTCAAGATGGCTGACCATGATTCCCTCCGCATTAATTGGCCGATGTGTTTACCGGTTGGCCTTCAGCGTCCCCCAACTGGCGTGGGTTACGGCGGTAGCATAAGATAACTGTACCGCGCAACATAACAGGTAGGTTTCCTCTTAGGTAGGAAATGGTATAGATACAATCTACATCCCCAACCTTTCAGATCAAAAAGTTTCCATTGCCGACGTCGGCCCTCTCAAGTAACGCCGCACTCATAAGGCCCCAAGTCCGGGTCGGTGTTGTGCACGCCGCGATAAGTGCTCTTGCCGCGCAGGTAGCGTATCTCCAATTCCACGTCCCGCACATAGAGGAGCGGCGTAGCCTCTGGATCGCGCTCGTGCAAGGTGACCTCTACGATGTTGGTTCCCTGCACCGGCCAGTGGTCTTCGTCCAACCGGAAGACGAACCAGTAACTCGAATGCGAGCGGTAACGCGGTGCGGTCATCTGATAGATGTGGTCGATCTTGCGCGCAAGATGCGCTGGTAGTTCGTCCCCGTTCAGCTTAAAGCTCAAGCAGTCGCGGTCGGTAGCGCGCATCAGCCGTATACGCAAAATTACCTCGTGGACCCGACCCGCTGCGCCCCAGCGCGGCAGATCATCGCTGATCGGCAGTTCTAGTGCTATGGGCTGCTCTAGCGACAGAGGGGCCGGTAGCTGCATGACGAGTCCCGGCTCGGTCTTCGGCTGTGCGGCTGAACGCCCGGTAGGCGTGGGGATCGCGTAGATTTTATCTTTGACCGCCATCACGTCCGGGTGTGGTAACTCGCGGAGCTGTTCGTAGAAGGACGGGCCGTACGGCCAGTTGCCGGCCCAATGGACCAAATTCAGCCCATCGACGCCCTGTGCCCAATAGTTGGCCGCAGCGGCGCGCACCATGGCAATGGGGGCCGCACCCAGCCGGTCCGAGTCCACGTTGTTGCGAATGACGCCGTGGATCCGACACTCCGCGTCTTGGGCCGCCGCGATCAGGGGCCGGAAATCCGCGGTCGCATCGATCAGAGACATGGACGCGAAGTTCTCCGCGACCAAAATATCGGCAATCCCCTCGCGGATCCACGTTTCCGGGTCCAAGCCAATGGACCGACAACCGGCGATACTAGTGGGAATGCGCAGGGCCAGTTCTCGATCCGGACCGCTTTGCTTGACGGCCTCGTGTACGCGCTGGAGCCAGTCGGTAAAGATGATCTGGCCGCGCTCCATGTCGTCCGGGTGAAAGAAGGCACCGCCAGCGTAGTGATTGAGGTTGAGTTCAAAGCCATCCACCGGATAGTTTTGCAGGGTTTCCTCAATCAGGGCAAAGCGCATCTCGCGGACCTCGGGTCGCGCAAAATCGGCCAACAAGGTATCGCCGATCCGCAAGCCCTCACCTAAGTCGGCCTGCACTTGGAGCGAGGGATAGATCAGCAGCCCCTTGGCCCGTGCGCGGTCGCAGACGATGTGCAGCAAATCGCGACCCTCGGCGATGAGCTGCTGGGCATTGCGATAGGCGCGCTGGAAGACGAGGTGATCCCACAGGTGGTCGTCCTCCGGCCGAAACTGAGC
>VXZF01000700.1 GCA_009845645.1 Gemmatimonadota bacterium
CACGAACGACAGACCCTCCCCGCGACGCTGGCCGAACGCGGCTATGCCACGCAATTGCTCCACGATACCCCACACTTAGTCAACGGCGGACACAACTTTGATTGGCCGTTTCACGCGTGGACGTTCATCCGTGGGGCTGAAGTTGATCGCGACTGGATCGACGATTCCGCGGACTGGCCAGACAACTGGTGCCACCAACCGATGTTTGCCTGCCTCGGCGAAAACGTCGCGAGAAAGGGGCTCCTCCAGACCTACGCCCGGGCGAACCGCAACCGCAAAAAACCGGAGGATTGGAACTGCGCAAAGTTGTTCAGAAGCGCGGCCCAATTCCTCAAAGACAATGCGAGACGTGAGAATTTCTTCCTATGGGTGGATTGTTTCGATCCCCACGAACCGTGGGATGCACCGCCCGAATTTATGAAAAAGTACGACGCGCGGCCGGACTACGATGGCCGCGTTGACCCGCGCAGCTTCTTCGGCGGGCGGAACAACAAAGACCTCCCCGACGAGGCCAAGGAACACATCAAAGCGCAATACCCGGCGAAATTGACCTGGATGGACCACTGTTTTGGGCAATTCTTGGACGCACTCGAATCCACCGGACTCGACCGGAACACGGCCGTCATCTTAACAGGCGACCACGGCACCAACGTGGGTGAGCGCGGCACTTTTGGCAAAGGGCAACCGGTGCGCGAGGCCGAAGCGCATGTCCCGCTCTTCATCCGAATGCCGGATGGCGATACCGGACGGAGCGATATTATTGTGCAACCGCAAGACTTCTTCTCCACGATCCTCGCAATCCTCGGCGAAACGGAACCAGCAGGCCTTGAGGGCTGTGATGTTTTAACCCCCGCCCGGCGCGGTGAAGCCGGCCAACGGCAACTCGCATTGGCAGGTGGGAGCCTCGAACGCTGGAATCAAGCCGGACAGAATCCGAACTTCGTCCTCTTTACCGCCTTTGACAAAACCTGGAGCCTCGAAGTCGCCGCGCAGCCAGAACACTCGCGCTTGGCGCGACTTGGTTCGTTGGACTACGTTGAGCAGGTGCATCCAGAGATCGTCACTCAAATGCACGCCGCCGCAATTGATGAACTCGAACGTCGAGGCACGGACCCCGAATTAATCGCTTGGCTCCGCAACGGCGGCGAAGGCGAACTGCCCACCAATGCCCAATACTGGGACGGGTATCCCGGCCCAGCCGGTTTTAGGCCCTACTTTTCAAAACTCTACACTGGCAGTTGATAAAGGAGAACATTATGCCGCGCACCTACAGAGCCTGCCTGATCGGATGTGGACGGATGGGCGCGACCATTGACGACGAAGTCGAAAGCCGTCCGGATCGCTATCTGTGGCAACCGTTCTCGCACGCCGCAGCCGCTGTCGCCTGCGACAGAACCGATCTCGTCGCGGTCTCAGACGTGGTCGCCGAGAAAGCGGAATCCATCCGGCAACGCTACGGTGCCGAGCGCGCCTACACCGATTATCGACAGATGATTGAAAAGGAGCAGCCGGACATCGTCTGCATCGCCACCCGACCCGGGCCGCACGCGGACATCACCGTCTTCGCCGCTGAAAACAACGTCAAGGGCATCTACTGCGAAAAGCCGCTCTGCTGTTCGATGGAGGAAGCGGATGCAATGGTCGACGTCGTCCAAAAGTACGGAGTCAAATTCAACTACGGTACGCAACGCCGCTATATGCCGGTCTATCGCAAGGTGCGCGAATTGGTGGATGCCGGCGAAATCGGCAATATCCAATGCACGATCGCACAATACGGCGCGAGTTCGGCACTATGGGGCTTGACGCACGCCGCCGATATGCTGCTCTTCCTCGCCAGCGACCCGGAAGTCGATTTCGTCCAGGGAACCATCGTCTGTAGCGATGCGGATTGGGATGGCAATCGGCTGGACGTCGATCCGGCGATTACCAGTGGCTACGTCCGCTTTGCCAATGGCGTCCACGGCTACAATACGGCGGGCACTGGTCCTGAATTCGAGGTCTGCGGTAGCGAAGGGAAGATCCGCATCCTCAACAACAGCCGAGAATGCCAATTCCGCAAAAAGAGCCACGTCTTCTTTGAAGAGGTGCCATTCCCAGACGTACCTCGCACCACCGGAACAGTGATGGGCATCGCAGACATCGCAGAGGCGCTTGATACGGACCGCGAGACCAAGGGGCCGGTTCACCTCGCTCGCCGGAGCCAAGAGATGTTGATGGGCATGATCGAGTCGCACCGATTGGGCGGGCAACGCGTCGCGCTCCCAATGACCAATCGGAGCCTGTACGTCGGCCGCCGAGACTGGTAATATAAATGCCTTTAAGGGAGGGAATGGCGTGCTGATTTCGGGTGCCCGCAAATCGCTTTCTGGGCTGGCTATTCACTCCCACACTCGCTCCTCCAGTACCCCTTCGCACTTCCGCCCGTCCTCAAAGACTACCCGCACCTCCACCTGCTGCCGGTCAAAGTCGGCTGGCAACTCCCATAGGTGCGTCGCCAGATCGCGCGACGATTCGGCCAGCGGATCGATCCGCGCTAATGGCCCCAAGTCCCCCACCTCGACCTGCGTGCGCGGCGAACCATCGAACACATTGACAAAGCGGCGGCCCGAAGCCTGATGCCGACACAATTCCACCGCCTCGTCTTGGTGTGGCTGGAAGGCGTGATACTGGTTCCTGAACCCCCCTTCCGCATCGACCTCGACCACCCGATACCCCTGCGGTTCGCGTCCTTGCGGGCCGCGGCTTTCCAGCGCTGTCTTCCACCAATTGCCCGACACCGCCGCGGTGGTCATAACCTCCATAGCGCCGACGAAGTGGCGATCGTTTTCATGGTGGTGGCCGTGCAAGGTGATCACCCGTTCAAAGGGCTGCAATAGCGTCAGTAACCGCCGCGCCCCGGCAATCTCATTGGTGGGAAAGGCCATATCCGGCGCCTGACCCGAGCGTCGGGGAAAGGTCGTCGATACCGGCACATGACTGGCCACCACCAGTGGCGCGGCCCGGTCCAGCCCCGCCAAATCCGCGGCCAGCCACTCCAACAGCCCCTCGTCGGCCAAGACGTGCCAGTTGGACGGATGATCCTCGGTCGGCTCGAAATAGTGCACCACGTCCAGCAGCACAAAATGGACGCCGCCAATATCGGCGCTGGCGTGCGCCGTCCCCCCTTGTTCCCGAGGCAGATAGCCGCTGCACATCTCGTGGTTGCCGTGGCTCAACAGCACCGGCACAGAAACCCTCTCCATGGTCTGGGCGTATTGCGCTAGCGCCTCGGGTATGAGGCCCACATCGCCGCCGTTGATCAGGACTTCAGGTTGATGCTCCAGCATAGATTCCACACACAACTCAAATCCCCGG
>VXZF01000540.1 GCA_009845645.1 Gemmatimonadota bacterium
CAAGAGAATACAACGAGGATATACTTAACTGGCTCCACGAACACCTTGATTAACCATGTGATCTTCGGAGAGTCTGAGGGACTCAGGATTCTTTGAGGCGGATTTTTCAGACCTTCGCCACTATGTAGCCTTTGGCTTCGGCTCCGTCGTTGTCGACTCGATCAAAAGACGAGGAAAGGCGTGGGGATTATCTCGACTTCGAACTGCTTTTGAGCGGCACTACAGCGACCGAATTCGCTGCCTTGGGCTGACCTGATTCAGTCGCTTCCATCAGTATCATTTGCAACGATGACCGCAAAAGAACCACAAATAGAGGAACTGCTTGATCATCGCGATGAGATCGAGGCCAGCGTCAGTGCCTATCTAGGACATGGGTGGGGTATCAGTGAGATTCAAGACTTGGTGGAAAAGTCTTCTCACCCTTCCGCCGTCCTTTCAGACGAGGAGTTCGGAGTGTTTGCAAAACTCAGACGTGGCCGCTGCGCCGCCGAGCAGTTTCGCTGCGAGACTGTAGGATTGTCGGCAATGTCTATGGCTGGTATCCTGACCCCCACCGTCGTCGGCTGCTTGTTGATACCCAACGGCGCGCTGTTGGTGCTGAAAGCCGTGCGTATCATCGAACGCACGAAGACAGCGTGGGAGGAGGCGGGGCGTTCGCTGGCACGACTCCATTCCGTCAAAGGGCCTAGATTCGGGTTCGACGAGGATAGCTACTGGGGCGATTTCCGGCAGAACAATCGACCGCTCGACAGTTGGAACGCGTTTTTTTGGGAACGCTGGATCGAACCTAGGATTGAGTACGGCCTAGATAAAGGACACTTGACAGTCGATTTTGCAAGGGAAGTTGAGCGGCTGGCGCACCGTCTCGATACAGTCTGCGGACCCCGTGTAGAACCCTCGCTTGTCCACGGAGACGCTCACCAAAACAACATCCTCAGTACTCCTGAGGGTCCCACGTTTGTTGACCCAAATGTCCACTTCGGCCATCCTGAACTCGACTTGGCATTCGTCGACTATTTCCAACCAGTACCGGAGGCCTTGTTTTCGGCTTACGCCGAGATGTTGCCAATCGATGAAGATTTTTCCGACCGGCGCGAGTTATGGCGTATGCCGTTCTACTTGGCGATGGTCGAAGGTCACGAGGGCATTCCTCAGGACCAAATTCGCGCAGTGCTGGAGCGATTCTTATAAACTTTGATGTCGAAAGCTAGGCCGAAATGACCGCCAAGCCAATCATTGACTTTGACATTGTCATTGAGCCAAATGACCTTGAGATTTAGGAAGGCCGTGGAGGCAGACTGTGAGTTTTGCTACCTCGTCCGAGAGCTAGCATTCCGAGAATACGCAGAAAGGGTGAGGGGTTGGGATGAAGAACGCGAAAGAGCCAACCACCGGACGCGGTTTGCGTCACAAGATTTTCAGGTAATTCAGTCAGAGGGGCTCGACGTTGGTATTCTTTCCGCAGAAACAACATCTGATGCCCTGAAGATTTTTCAGCTCTTCATTCTTCCAGAGCATCAAGGCAAGGGCATCGGGAGTAGTTGCATGGAGTATCTAATCCAAGAGGCCACACAGCTACGCGTTCCTCTGCGGTTGCAGGTAATCAATGGCAATGACCGAGCGCTGTCATTCTACAAAAGGTATGGATTTCAGCACGTGGGAAAGACCGAGACTCACATTCAGTTGGAGAGGCCTTCTTGAGGCGAGAGTTCGCCCAGACTCCACCCGGCTGGCAAATCCTATAACATGTAACAGTGCGATAGGCAACTAACAATGATTGATGATTCCTACAGTTCGGGAGCAAAGCACTACGACGCGGCATACAGCGTCAAAGACGATCTGGTGGACAGGGACTTCTACCTCAATCTAGCCAATGAGTATGGTGGACCGGTCCTCGAATTCGGTTGCGGCACTGGGAGAATTACCCTGCCACTGGCTCGACAAGGCGTTGATGTAACGGGAATGGATGCTTCTCATTCCATGCTGGAGGTCTTGCGCGCCAAGCTCGGCAAAGAGCCTGCAGGCGTACGACGGCGGACACGAGTCGTAGAGGGAGATTTTCGCACCCATTATTTGGGCGATCAATTTTCCTTGGTAGTAATTCCATTCAGACCCATGCAGCACATGTACACTACGGAAGACCAACTGGCGGCTCTGCAAAACGCTAGGAGACACTTGGCCGATGGCGGTATCCTCGCGTTTGACGTATTCAATCCCAGTTTCGCCAAAATTCTAACGGGCATCGGCGAAGAATACTTGGACCTGGAGTGGCCCGCACAAGATGGGACGGATCGGATGGTCCGACGGTACTTTGTAAAGGACGAGATTGACCTGATCAACCTGAATTTCTCGGGCAGGTTTGTCTTCCGGTTGTGTGAAGGGGATCAAGTTCTATCTGAAGAAGCACAACCATTGAAAATGAGTTTCTATACGTATCCTCACCTTAAGCTTCTTTTCCACGCTGCCGGTCTTGAGAGCGTAGGAGAATTCGGATCCTTTGATCGGAAACCGATAGGGCCTGAGGCACCCGAAATGATATTCCTACTGAAGCGTCGGCAATGACACGCAGCTCGCGCGCGCTCGTCGAGGTCCACGTTGCGGCCCTTCTGTATGGATTCATTGGCCCCTTCGGCAAGGTAGTCGATCTCAATCCACACCAAATCGTCTTTTGGAGGACGTCTCTAGCAGCAATCGTCCTGCTGGCCATTGCGAGGCGGCTCAAGAGCCACACCCTAGTCAAGAACTGGGCCGACCTAGCTACTTTTACGGCGATTGCTGGATTGCTTGCCGTTCATTGGGTGCTCTTCTTTAAGTCAGTAAAGGTCTCAACCGTCGCAATTGGCCTAGTGACGACGTACACCTATCCAGTACTCATGGTATTTCTCGAGAGCTGGTTTTTCAATCTTAGGCTCCGAGCGCTCGATTTTGTCAGTGCCGTTGCGGTCCTTGTGGGTATCTATTATCTGGCACCCGAGTTTGATCTGTCAGATGCGACTTCCCAAGGGATTATCTACGGGGTTGCAGCGGGAGCAATGATCCCATTCATAGTCCTAATACGGAAGAAGCGAATCATCGACAATTACAATAGCTGGGACATTTCAGCTTATGAAATGGGCATTGCTGGCCTGATACTTTTTCCATTCGTGCTTTACGATGGAAGTCTCTTCCACATGCCAAGTTCTAGGGATCTTTTGCTCCTAGTAATGCTTGGAGTGGTGCTAACTGGTTTCGCAAGGGTACTTTTCGTCAACAGCCAGCGGCACCTCTCCGGCAAAGTTGTTGGGATAACCTTGGTGCTCGAGGTAGTTTATGGCGTGATTCTCGCCCTGATTCTCCTAGCTGCTGTTCCATCG
>VXZF01000235.1 GCA_009845645.1 Gemmatimonadota bacterium
GCACCTACCCGCGCGAAATGCTGGCCATCGCCTACCGACCCGCTTGGGCCGGGCCAGTTGATAAAATCAACCCGTGGGACGAGGAAGACCTCCAGACCTTGCCCGACGAAATTCGCCCGCTCTTCGCCGACCGCAACACGCGCCACTGGGACTACGACGGCGGCAACAAGCCCCCGGACATGGCCTCCGAGGCTCCGGGCCTGGACCCCAGCCGTTGGGAACGCGCCTAACGCTATCGAGTGAACACCGTCCCCCGCACGTAAGACCCTTCCTCGGAAGCCAAAAACGCCAAGATCCGCGCTATCCCCATCGGATCCCCCAGCACAGCATTCCGCTTTGCTTCCTCTGGGTCGCGACCTGTGGCTTCTGCCCCCTGCGCTATATTTTTCAGTTTCAGCGGCGTTGCAATCCCCCCGGGACAAATCACGTGCAAGCGCACCCCCTTGGGACCTAACTCACCTTCGAGCTTATAGTGCAACCCGTGCTGACCAGCCTTGCTCGCTGCATAAGCATAGGACGAGGATCCGCCCCGCACGCCCGCTCCCGAGGCGATAATCAGCAGCACGGACGTGCCGGCTGCCGCCAAGAGCGGCGTCGCGTATTTGGCCGAGAGAAAGGTGCCCTTCAGGTTGGTGTCGAGCGTCGCGTCCCAATCCTCCTCTGACAGCTCCTCAATGGTTTTGAACGCCCCCGTCAAAACCCCGGCCGAGAAAACCGCTACATCGAGGTGGGCAGTGCGCTCTCTGATCTGCGCGACCGACGCGGCCACGCTCTCTTCCAAGCGCACGTCCGTGGCGTAGAAATGCGCTTGACCTCCTGCTGCCTCAATCTGCGCCACGGCGGCTCGGCCCTCCGCTTCGTTGTAGTCAATGATGTGGACGCGTGCCCCTTCTTGGGCGAAAAGTTCGGCAGCAGCCCGGCCAATGCCAGTGGACCCGCCAGTTACCAACGCATCTTTGTTTGCTAGCTTCACACGTACCTCCTTCTATCGCGTGCGGCGACGCGGCAAAAGTTGCCAATATATCGCCATGGGGTATTTTCTACGAGTGATCTGTTCAAATCCCACCACATGACCACCAATCGCCAACTCGCCGTCTGGCTCCTCGCTGTCTCGGCCCTCATCGTCGTCCTCGTAGTGTACGGGGGCTGGGTGCGCCTGACCCGCTCGGGTCTATCCATCGTCGAGTGGAACGTCGTCACCGGCGTCGTGCCGCCGCTCAGTGCTGCGGCTTGGGAAAGCGAATTCGCCAAGTACCGGCAGACGCCCGAATACCAACTCGTCAACTATGGCATGGAGCTGGACGCATTCAAATTTATCTACTACATGGAGTTCGGCCACCGCTTGCTCGGCCGGCTGGCCGGATTGCTCTTTGTGGTGCCCCTGCTCTATTTCCTCTGGTGCCGAGCCATTCCCCGCGCCCACATACCCACCTATCTGGGCATTGGCCTACTCTTCGCCCTCCAAGGCTTGGTGGGCTGGCTAATGGTCAAGAGCGGCCTAGCCGACCGACCCCAAGTAAGTCACCTGCGCTTGACTTTGCACCTTTGTTGCGCCTTGGCCCTTTTGGCCGCTTGCCTCTGGCAGGCCCTCGGCTATCTATCGTCTGCGGCAGCAGCTCGACCAGTGCCCCTCCTTGTGCGCCGCCTTTGCATCTGGCTGTTTGCCGCCATCTGCCTCCAGATCGCCGCTGGCGGCTTAGTGGCCGGGCTCAAGGCCGGACACCTATCGGACACCTTCCCTAAAATGTTTGGGGTTTGGGTTCCGGCCGGCTTGTGGTCTATGCAGCCGCTGCTCGTAAACCTGCTCGATAACCCCACCACCGTCCACTTCCAACACCGCTTCTTTGCTTTTGCAGTCCTCGGGTTAGCACTAGCACTGTGGGCGGTCGCCCGCCACACAGCTCTGAAAACCGGGGCGGGCCTAATCCTCTGCTTGGTAGCAGTGCAGATCGGCTTGGGAATCGGCACGGTCGTCGCGCACGTGCCCTTGGCCTTGGCCTCGCTGCATCAGGCAGTAGCCGTGGTTTTGTTCGCTGTCGTGCTTTTCCTCTGCCACCGCGCGTACAGAGATTAGACCGCCTCATAGCGATTGATGATCTCGGTTTCGACCGCGCCGTCGGCCGCGATTCGACGCATCGCCAGCGCGATCCGATGCTCGGGGTTTAGAGCCTCCCAGAGGCGGGCGGGCGCGTCGGCGAGGGATAACAGGTAGGGAACTCCAGAAAACGCAGGTAGCGGATCGCCATCTGAGTCGTACGTGGTAATGGCGTAACCATAGCCCGGCTCGACGCAGTCGAAGCGGAAGAAGTGGCGCTCGCTGTGCTCGGGATCAAAGGGGCTGGCTTTGAGTATGGCGAGCCAAGCCTCATCGGCTTCCAGATCGACATAGCCCGCTATGCGCGGCGTGTAGTTGGGTGGGTCCGGCTCGTGCAGCCAGCCAGCCAAACTCTCGGCAAAACTGCGGCCAACCGCAAAACCCTCGTGTATGGCGTCGGTATGCACCCCATTGGAGACAATACTGCGCCGAGCGCAAACTCGCATGGCGTTGTAAATAATGAGCGTGGGGTCGCTCAACTTCGCGGGATCGGCCGCTTCGGTCCGCAACACGTCGTCCTCGGCGACGAAGATGCGGTTGCGGCTGTTGGCGCTACGTCCTGAGATCCAGTAAACCTGTATCCAAAACCCCTCCGCAGCCCGGCCAATGACAATGCCGCGGCCTACGTAGGGGTTTTCGGCCAGCCGTTGCTGCAAGTTGGCTGCGGCCTGTTCTCTTACCGTTTTTGGCTCCATGCCACATAGTATAGGACAACCCTACACTCGGCAAAAGCGCGACAACACCGCCTTTTGGCAGCCAATAAAAAGGCCGGTTCTTTTTCTCGACGGGGAATATCGAGAAAAGGCACCGGCCTGAACGAGGCGCAGCCGAAGCGGTTTACTTAGCTGCGCTTTAGTACTGGCAGACCGTTTTTGCTCTCAGACACCTGATAGCCAGCCGGCACCGCGTCGAGAGCTCCTTCCTTCTCGGTTTTAGCAAAGAAGTAAATCGTCTGCGAGTTTCCGTTTTTGAGGGTCGTGGTCCGGGAATGCAGAATATACGTGACCCCCTTTGAGTTCGTATGCGAAAAAGCCATGGCATCTCCTTACGTGTGATATAGAGGAAGCATGGAAGTCGAACGGCAAAACACGACTTCTCGCTGAGTAGGGGAGTCTCTCTAGAAGAAAAGACCATCTGGCCAAAATCGCAACTACTTTTATAGCCCCTTCGCTTTGGGCCAGCACGGCTGGCAAGACGGCTCTTGACTAAGAGCAACCCATAGTGTAGAATATATTTTTTCTTACCTAGGAACTT
>VXZF01000137.1 GCA_009845645.1 Gemmatimonadota bacterium
TTACACAGGAGGCGTGGGAGGGGTTGTCGGCCGAAGAGCGGGGGGATGTGGTTTACTTTGCGCGGGATGTGGCCGGGCGCGAGGAGCCGGTGGACGAGACGACCTATCAGGCCCTGGCCGCAGATCGGCAGGGGCGGCGGGACTACTATCGCCGGGAATTGCCGCGCTTGGCCGAGGTCGAGGCTTGGGGCTGGGGTGACAATATCGGTATCAACTTGGTCAAAAACGGCGGCTCGCTTGCGTTGACCACGCCGGGCAAGAATCCGCTGACGGCATTCGACGGGGACGACGCTACCTATTACTCCCACCAAACCCGCAATCCCCTCAATCCCGGCGGTAATGTGCTGACCGTCGATATTGGGGGTGCAGTGTGGCTGGAGCAGGTGCGCCTTACAGGGTCGGGTATGCGCGGCTATATCATGCGGGCTTCTGCCGGCGGGCGCGATGTCCGCGGTGGCCTCAAATGGCAGCGCATTAGTCCACCAGAGCGCGAGTACAGCGTGGCTGAAGCGCTGCCGCGCGGCGACTCGGGCCGCTTTAGTTCGATTGTCGATCCCCAGGATCCGCCGCTCAAGGTCCGCCTCCTCGACTTGATCGTCTTTGCCCACTTTCCCCCGGGTTTTGTCGGCGGTCGCTCCGAAAGCGGAGCCGGGCAGGGGATTTTGGTCAATGCCTTCTGGTCGTCGATCACCGAGATCATGCTGTTTTCCAGCCGTCCGCCGGCCGAGGTGGTGTTGGAATCGGACTTGATCGAGTTGCCGGGGCTGGTGGCTCTCGGCGCGGTCCACTGGGACGCTGATACGCCGCCGGACACAGACGTGGAAATCCGCACGCGCACTGGCGACCAACTGTTGCAGCAAATTCGCTACTTCGACAAAACCGGCAACGAGAAGACTGCGGACGAATACAGAACTTTGGCCGGTTTTCTCAAGGGGCCTTCGGATACCACGGTGGTCGTCGGACCGGGGTGGAGCGCGTGGAGCCAGCAGTACCGACAGCCGGGAGAGCTGGCGAGTTCGCCGAGTCTGCGGCGCTTTATGCAGCTCCAGGTACGGCTCAAAAACGATGGCGGTCAGCACGTGCCGGTGCTGCATCGCATTTCAGTGGGTCTTCATCAGCCGGTGGTGCAGCAGTTGCGCGCCGAGGTGTGGCCGACGGCAGTGGAAGCGGGCGTGCTCGATACGTTTGCCCTTTTTGTCCAGCCCGACTTTTTAGCGCAGCCAGCTAATATGCGCAGCCTAGGTTTCGACGAAGTGCAGCTGCGTGCCGAGCCGGGACTGGACCTGCGACTGGTTGATGTGGCCTTGGGTACGGAAGCGGAGTTGGCGGCCGAGACTCCGTTTCAGCGCTTTGCGCGAGGTGGCGACGGTCGGCTGCTCGACGCGCAGGGGGCCGAGTTGGCCGTGCATGCCGAAGGCGACTCGCTGTGGCTGCGCTTTCCCGAGACCGTGCAGGGTGCGTCTTCCGAAATCCTCGCGCCGGTGTACTACCGTGCAGTGGCTCCCGGCGACGAGGTGCCCACCGGACTGGATCGCAATTTGTTGACCTTTACCTCGTACAGTCTCCTGCCCGAGGCCGAACAGGGCGCGGTGCGCTATTTCCGGCGGCAGGAAAGCGGTGATCTGGTCGAGGTGGACGCGGAGACCTACGAGGCTCTAGCCGCAGCCGAGCAGGGGCCGGTGCGCTACTTCCGCAAGGTCGTCGGTTTAGGCGATCAGGTGCCTTTTGATGCGGCTGGCGATAGCCTCGACCAGAGTCGGTACAACAGGCTGGGTGATCAGCGAGGCTGGGTGGTGGACCGGGGCCGATTGGTGCGACTGCGCTTTGCCTCGCGGGTGTATTTGCAGGGGACGCGCTTGGCCGTTGCAGTGCGGCAGAGCCAGCCTCCGACTGCGTGGCAGGCGGCTGACGGCGGCGACGTAACTGGGCTGAGCCCTGCAAAGAGCTTGGCCATTCGTGCGCAGGGGGCCGACGCGGCCATTGCCCAGGTGGCGATCGCGCCGAATCCTTTTACGCCCAACGGCGATGGGGTCAACGAGGTGGCCGAGATCGGCTTTTCCTTGTTCCGGGTGCAGGCGGAGCGGTCGTTGGCGGTGCGGATTTATACGCTGGCGGGTCGCCAAGTGAGGCAGTTGGAGGCGTTGGCTACAGGCGGGCAGCAGCGGTTTATCTGGGATGGGCGAGACGAAGATGGGCGGGTTGTGACGCCAGGCTTGTATTTGTGCAAGATCGAGGTGGACGCGGACGCTACGGCCTTTGCAGGGCAGACCCGAGTTCACCTCATCGCCGTGGCCTATTGAGACGCGGCGGTCGTCCTATGAACAACTCGACAAGACGAAAATTCGCCATACTGCTCGGCCTTGTGCTCGTCGGTGACAGCGCTGCACAGGTCGAGTACGGCAATCGGCTAGGGTTGCAGCAGGGGACGACGGAAGCCCGGCTGATGACCTTGAGTCCGGAGGTGTATCTGGCCGCGCTGGATCCGGCCGTGCGGCGCTGGTACGTGCCGCAGGAACTATACGAAGAATATCGCTGGCGGCAGTGGCAGTACACCAATCGGGCGCGGCTGCCGTACCGGCGCTACGTGGAGGTCGATCTGCAGGGGGATTACTTCTACGATTTGTATGGGAATTACCTGACCCAGGGTTGGCTGGTGTTCAACACCGCGCAGACGCGGCCCCAGGAGGCGGGCAGCACCCTATTCAAGACGAATGTATTCGACCGGTGGTTTAATCAACTGGTGATCGCCGGAGACCGGAAGGGCCAGTACCACTATGCGCTGACGGTGAGCAACAATCTGCGCACGACCCTGACGCCGCTGGCCTTTTCCAAGCCGCGTTTGAACGGTTTCCAACTGGATTTGGCCACGGATAAGTATCAGATGACCTTTCTGCATTCGCTGATCTCAGGGCCTAGGGCCATCCAGGAGACGGAGCGGGCTTTTACGGACGCCACGTCTTTGGCGGGAGGTCGTTTTGCAGCGCAGGTGGGGGATTTCGTCGAGGTGGGGTTGCACGCGGTCAGCGCCCACCAGACCAATAGTGTGGCGGACCAACTCGTGGAGACCTTGCACAAAGGATCTTTGACCAACGAACAGAACCAGACGGTTGGGCAGATCGAGATCCTATTGAAGGACGACTCGCCGGAGGACGGCCGCGGCGGTGCAGCCTTTTTCCCAGACGCCTCGGACGTGATTATCACTTATCGCGACGGCACGGTGGAGCAGGGCCGGGACATCCGCTTTGGTCCGGTGATTGAAGGGGGATTGGAGCGGCGGGGTTTTCTCAGCGCGGACGGCAGCGAGGAAATCAGCCTGCTCTACGACTTTGACAGTGCGTCGTTTGTCAAC
>VXZF01000447.1 GCA_009845645.1 Gemmatimonadota bacterium
CTCCGCTTCTTAAGGGAACACACCCAAATCGACGCGGCCGAAACCGAAGCGCGCGTGCAGATCATGGACGAGGAGTTGTTTTCCTATCCGTACATCTACATGACCGGACACGGCAATGTGGCCTTTTCCGCTGAGGAGGCGGCGCGGCTTCGGCATTACTTGGAAAGCGGCGGCTTTCTCCACGCCGACGACAACTACGGCATGGACGAGAGCTTCCGCCGCGCCATGCGCCAAGTCTTCCCCAACGCCGAGTGGGTGGAACTGCCGCCCGAACATCCCCTGTTCCACTGCCACTTTGAGTTGACAGCGGGCCTGCCCAAAGTCCACGAACACGACGGCAAAAGGCCGCAAGCGCTCGCGCTTTTTGTGGGCGAGCACCTAGCCGTGCTGTACACGTATGAGGCAGATCTAGGCGACGGCTGGGAGGACCCCAGCGTCCACAGCGACCCGGAGGGCAAGCGACTCGACGCCCTCAAAATGGGTGCCAATATCGCGGTCTGGGCGCTGAGTCACTAGACGAGCAGTAAGCGATACCCCCACAACGCCAGCACGAGAGCCAGCACGCCCCCAGCAAAGCCCTTGCGGAGAGACGGGGGCAGCGCGAGCCAAGCGCGGCCGAACCGACTCGGAAAACACGCTAGGCCGAGGGCCAATGGGATGATGAAAAACGCAAAGGGGTGGTAGTGCCAAGCGCTGGCGAAGTTGCCTTGTGCAAGGGCGATGCAGGCACGCCCCATGCCGCAGCCTGGGCAGGGCAGTTGGGTGAGGAAACGGAAGGGACACAGGGTCGGCCACGTCTCGGCGAGCACTGGGCTAAGCCACGCCAAGCATGTCGCGACCAAAGCCAGCCCAACGAGGAAAACTCGCGCAAGGTGAACTGAACTAATCGTCGGCGCTTTCACCGTAGAACTTGTTGACTTCCCACTGCTGGATAGCAGTAGCGGCCAAGCCGAGGGAAAAAATAGAAACCAGGACGCATATTAACGCTAGGTCTTTGTTTTCGCGCAGACTATTATTCTCCTGAATCTCATTGATGCCCTTCGCCATCTTGTATTCGTAGTAAAGCTCAAAGATGCTGCACGTCAGGATATAGAGGACGAGCCAAAGCCAGAAGTTGTACTCCTCCCGCCCCAGCCACGCATTGAGCGTTTCCATCTGTTTGTATTGCCAATAGAAATAGTAAATCCCACACGTCAGAATGCTGACGATTATTCCCAAGACAATGCTTCTCACGCCGTCGTACTCAGGATATGGGTAGCTCTGCATGATTGGACCTCCGGCTATGGGTATATGCGTCCGCAAATATAGCCGCTGTGCGCCGCACAGCAACCGTCCTTAGCCCCCCTCTTCAACCCTCATATACGCGTCAATCGGCAAGTCAGCCAGCCGTTGCAACGCGCCGCTCGGCCAATAAATGTGCAGCGAATCCGCCCGGCCCGCCGCACCCAAGCCAAAATGCACGCGCCGGTCTCCGCTGCCTAAAAAGCTCTCGCCGCAAAGTACGTCCCGCCGCTGCCTTTGACCGCCGCTCCACAATACGACCTTCGCGCCGACGGCCTCGCGGTTTTTTCCCGTGCCCACAAGACGCAGGCCGAGCCAATGGTGATCTACAGCCGTCTGGTTGTGCAGCAAGGAGGGCCGACCGTTGAGATTGGTGACGAACAGGTCCACGCGGCCATCGTCGTCAAAATCCCCGGCCACCGCGCCGCGACTGACCGCCCGATCCTCGCCTAGCTCGACGAGGCTAAAATGGCCGGCGTCGTTAGCGAATAAGTGATTGGCTTGCGCGTAGGTCGCGCCGCTGCCCGGGCGTTCGATCTGCGGATACACGTGCCCGTTGGCCACGAACAAGTCTTGGTCGGCGTCGTTGTCAAAATCGACAAAGACCGCGCCAAACCCCACGAAGGGCAGGCTGATGCGGCCCAAGCCCGCGGCAAAGCTCACGTCCGTAAACGTACCGTCGCCTGCGTTGCGATAGAGCGTGTTGTAGTCGTCCTCAAAGTTGGTGACCAGCAAATCGCCGTCGCCGTCATTGTCGTAATCGCCCCAAGCCGCGCCCATGCCAGCCTGCGCCAAGCCCGTTTCCCCCAGCGCGGCATTGGCCTGTAGCCCCACTTCGGCAAAAGTGCCAGTGCCGTCGTTGCGGTAGAGGAAATTGGGCGTCGAGTCATTGGCGACGTACAGGTCCAAATCCCCGTCGTCGTCGCTGTCGATGAACAGCACGGCAAACCCATAGCCCGGATCGTGCAGCCCGAGGCCGCTAGCCGTCGTCACATCGGCAAAGGTACCGTCGCCATCGTTGCGGTAGAGCGCGTCCGGCAACGCGGGCAAGCCCAGCGGGCCAATGAATACGTCCCGGCCCTTCCACTGCGTCCCCAAGGGCCGCACCGCGGTCGAATCAAAATCCGCGTAATTGGCCACGTACAAATCCAAGTCGCCGTCCAAGTCCGCGTCGCCCATAGCCGCGCCCGTACTCCACACCGGCAGCACCAACCCGGCGCGGGCCGTGACATCGGCGAATTGCTCCAATCCGTCGTTGCGATAGAGGATGTTTTCTTGCAGGCACGTGATGTACAGATCGGCATCGCCGTCGGCATCGTAGTCCGCGCTCAGCGCGCCCATGCCCCAGCCGCGACCCGTGGCACCGGCTACGACCGCTCTATCGACAAAGCCCCGGCCGCGGTCGTTGCGGTAGAGGGCATTGTCACCGCCCTCGCCATTGACCCAGTAAATGTCCAAATCGCCGTCGGCATCCGCGTCGAGAAGCGCGGCCCCACCACCTTTGGCTTCGACGATGTAGCGCTTTTCCGCGCCGCCGCCGACGTGGGACCGCTCCAAGCCCCACTCACTGGCCTTGTCGATAAAGGGAGGACCGTCAGTAGGCGCACAGGCCGCCACGCACAGCAGAAACCCACCCCACTTCAATCGCGTCACAACCCTTCAAGACCCGGTAACCGGCGCGACCTTGGCAGGTTCTTCCTCGATCAACCGCCCCCAAAACTCTTGGACGCCCACCAACAGGCGCATTCCTATCGGGACGCCCAACAAAATGATGAAGGTGGCAAACAGGATGCCAAAGCCCAAGCTGACGGCCATTGGAATCAAAAACTGCGCCTGAAGGCTTTTTTCGAGGATCATCGGCAGCAGCCCAAAGAAAGTCGTCAGCGAGGTAAGTAGGATCGGACGGAAGCGCGCGGCCCCAGCCGAGACTAGGGCTTCCTCGTGCGACGATCCCTCGCGCCGCATCTGGTTGTAGAAGGTCAGCAGTACCAGCGAATCATTGACCACCACACCCGAGAGCGCGACGATCCCAAACAGGCTCAAAAGCGCCAAGTCCAAGCCCATCA
>VXZF01000433.1 GCA_009845645.1 Gemmatimonadota bacterium
CATCGAGAATCATTCGGTGGAGCGCGTCTATTTTCGTCCAAGGCAATTCGCCGCGCCGCACGCGACCCATAGCGGGTTCATAGCCGCCGCGCCAAGCCGTGGCAAAGTGCGCCCAGTCCACGGTAAGCCGCTTATCGCAGCCTAAGCGCCCACCTTCGCGCACAATGGTAGAGTACCAGTCGGTGACCGTGCCAAAGACATCGACAGTCAGCGCCTTAATAGATGTTTGCCAGGATTCCATATTATGATCTGACGTTACGCATTTTTGGTCTTCAGCTACCCATCCCTGTACCCTTTCCCACACACTCCAGCACCGCCGATTCCACCTCTGCTCTGAGCCGCTGCCGTGGCACAGTTTTTGCAAATTGCTCGTCATGGCCGAATTCGACACCATCGCCAAACGGCTCATCCAAACCCACCCAACCGACTTCGCCCGCTTCGCCCTCCAGCGAGACGACATCCAACGCGTCGAAGTGCTCGACACCGAGCAACCCACCATCCGCCACACCGACAGCCTCCTCCGCATCCAAGTAGGCGGACAGAAGGTGCTGCTACTGCACGAGTTTCAAACCACCGACGACCCAGCCATGCCTCGCCGCATGGCCAGCTACATCGGCCGCTGTATCGAACAATATGGCCTACCAGTGTACGCTCATGTCTTCTACTTGCGTCCCCACGCCGGACGACGCGATCCGGGCTATTACCGGCAGGCGCATCTCGACTACTCGGTCGCCATCCGCTACCAGGTCATCCGTCTGAGCGAGTTGGGCGGTCAGGCCGTGCTCGACGGCGGGTTGGTGGGCTTGCTGCCGTTTACGCCGCTGATGCAGCCGCCGGCTGGTCAGGCCGAAGCCGCGTGGTTGGAGCAGTGCGTCGTCCGGGTGGCGGCGCTGCCGCTGGCACCGCCCGCCCGGGCCGATTGTCTGGCGGGACTGGCGACGTTGAGTGGGTTGGCGTATAATCCACAGACGATCACGGCCCTTCTTGCCAAGGAGCAGCTCATGGATATCATCCGCGAATCCTCGTTTGCCCAGTATCTGACCGCCAGTGCCCGTGAGGAGGCCCTCAAGCAAGGCATCGAACAGGGCATTGAGCAAGGCATTGAGCAGGGCATTGAGCAAGGCATTGAGCAAGGCATCCGCGAAAGCATCCGCGAAAGCATCCAAGAAGTGTTGGCACTGCGCTTTCAGCCGGCGGCCGTACGCGGTTTGGCCGACCGCCTTGGTGCCATCGACGATGGGCTGCGTCTCAAGCAGTTGCATCGTGCGGCCATCCAAGTGCCCAGCCTACAAGCCTTTAGCAACCTGTTAGACGACGAGTAGAGTCGCCGCGTAACATCAGTATAGTAATTACAACGACGAAGGGAGCCCCGATTCGGTCGGTAGCTCCCTTTTTGCGGCCTAAAAAAATGTTCAACAGTAAGATGATTTCCGGCGAAGACCTGCTCGGGACCATCAATACGGAGACAATGCGATGAGTGGTGCCCTAGGAATTCTCACCGAACCCAATGTTCAAGTGCTGATGCGCGACGGCGTCCACATGGCGGCGCACGTATTCCGCCCCGACGCCGATGGCCGGTTCCCCGGCATCCTGCTGCGCACGCCGTACGATCGCCCAAAGTCTGGATTCGAGCGGTACGTGCGCGCCGGGTACGCCGTAGTCTCCATGGACTCGCGCGGCCGCTACGGCTCCGAGGGCGACTGGGTGCCTTTCACCGAAGAGCACACGGGCGATGCCGAGGACGGCTACGACTCCGTGGAGTGGCTAGCGGCGCAGCCCTGGTGCGACGGCAACGTCGGCACCCTCGGAGCCTCGTACAACGCCTGGATGCAGTGGCAGCTAGCCAAGCTGCGCCCTCCGCATCTGGTGGCCATGTGCGCGTACACCATCCCCCTGGAATTGACCGAAGTCGATTGGCCGGGCGGATTCCGACCGGGGCGACGCATCAAGTGGTGGCTCACCTCCATGGCACCGGACCTGCGCCGCCGCCACGGACTGCCGCCGCCGCACACGCCAGAGCAAGCGCGGCAGGAGTGGGACAAGATCGCCGGCGAGGGCCACTGGATCGGCTACCTGCCGTGGCTCGACTTCACCCGCCACCTGCCACCAGGACTGGCAGAGTACGCAAAAGACTGGCTCGAACACCCGAACCGGCGAGCTTGGAAGTTCGACGAGGTACACAGGGAAGTAGCCGTACCAAACCTCGACTTCAGCGGCTGGTACGATCATTGCAACGGCTCGATGCAGCACCTACAGCTCATGCAGCGCCACGGTCGCACCGAGACGGCGCGGTCGCAGACGAAGCTCATCGCCGGTCCGTGGAATCACCCGAGCCTCGGCAGCCGCATAGTAGCCGGGTTTGACTTCGGGCCACAAGCCGGTCTCGACCTGCCAGACCTAATCATCCGCTGGTTCGACCACTGGCTCAAGGGGATCGACAACGGCGTTGACCGCGAGCCAGCGGTGCGCTATTTCGCAATGGCCGGACGGCAGGGTCAATGGCGCTCAGCCGACACTTGGCCGCCAGCGGACGCGACGCCCTGTGAGTACCTGCTGAGCAGCGATGGCGACGCCAAGTTTGGCGGTTCCGGCCGGCTGTCGATCAACGGCGGTCACACCGACGCCGACGCTGACCGCTTCTCCTACGATCCCCGCAATCCCGTGCCAACGCTGTGGACGCGGGAGTGGTTCACAGGGCCAGCGGACCGCCGCCGACTAGAAGGGCGCGACGACATCCTCTGCTACCGCTCGGAACCGCTGACTGACGCCGTAGAGATCGCCGGTTATCCAGAAGCCGTGCTCTTCGTCAGCTCGTCGGCACCGGACACAGACTTCTTCGCGCGGCTGGTAGATGAGCACCCGCCCGCAGTAGAGACGGCGAGCGGACCAGCACCGGAAATGTGCTACGGTATGGTGCGCGCCCGCCACCGCAATTCCCTCGACGTCGAAGAGTTACTGACTCCCGGAGACGTGGTGGAACTCCGCATCCGCCTGGGGCCGACGGCCTGCCGCTTTGAGCCGGGCCACCGCATCCGCTTGGAGATCACGTCGAGCGACTTCCCCAACCACGACCGCAATCACAACACGGGCAAGAACGACCTAGCCGATCCCGAGCTAGTCGTAGCGACTAACGCCGTGCACCACTCGGCAGCGCATCCTTCGCGGCTCGTGCTGCCCGTGTCCGAAGGGTGACCTTCAAGAAGCCCGCAACCGCCGCAACCGCGCGGGGGTGTGATCTTGGGAGATCTCCGAGGAGAGAATGCCCAACGAGCGATCCGCTAGCGGCAGATCCACGCGGGCAAAACCGTCGCGATGCGATTGGCGCAGGGCGATGGCTATTTCG
>VXZF01000250.1 GCA_009845645.1 Gemmatimonadota bacterium
GAAGAACTCGTTCCAGTAGTTGATGCATTTGATGATGGAAACCGCGATTAGCCCAGGTTTGGCGAGGGGCAGCGCAATCGTCCAGAAGGTCCGCCACGGCGAGGCCCCATCGATCAGCGCGGCCTCTTCCATTTCGGTCGGCAGGGTGCGGAAAAAACCCGTCAGGACAAAGATCGAAAAGGGCAGCCCGGTGGCGATGTAGAGCACGATCAAACCAAAGTGGCTGTTGGTTAGGTGCATGTGCCGCATCTGCACAAAGAGCGGGAAGAGGTACAGCATGGGCGGCACCATCATGGCCGACAGAAAGAGATAGAAGGTAAATCGGCTGAATCGGAAGGTCACCCGCGATAGGACGTACGCCGCCATGGCCGAAGCCAATAGGGTGCCGCTGGTAGCGAGCGCGGTGATGTAGGCCGTGTTAAAAAAGTAGCGGCCAATTTCGGCGTTGTCCCACGCGTACGCGTAATTGCTCCAGCGCAATTCGGTAGGCAAGGACCAGGTGCTGGCGAAGAATTCGGGATTGGTTTTAAAGGAGGTATAGGTCACCCAGAAGAGGGCGATTAGGGAACTCAGGCAATAGCCTCCCATGAACAAGATGGCGAGGAGTTTGGGCAAGCGGCGCATCTCAGTATTCCACGCTCTCGCGGCGCATCAGGCGATTGACTGCGAGGCTAAACGCCAATACGAAGAAGAACATGACGACCCCCATGGCCGAGGCATAGCCGATGCTCTGCCCTTGAAAGCCAGCCCAATATATATAGGTCCCCAGCACTTCGATGACGTTGGGATAGCCGCGCGTGATGACGAAGATGAGGGCAAAAGCCTGAAAGGTGCCGATGATCCAGAAAATTACCAGAATCTGCACGACGTCCCACAGCAGCGGCAGGGTCACGTGCCAAAATTGCTGCCAAGCATTGGCCCCATCCAGCTCGGCGGACTCGTAAAAACTGAGCGGGATCTTTTGCAAGCCCGCCAAAAATAGGATCACGTAGGTGCCCAGCCCCTGCCAGATCATGGCGACGGCAATGGCCGGCAGGGCGTTGTGGCGGCTGCCCAACCAAGGACGGGTGAGCGAGTCTAGCCCGGCGCTGCGCAGGGTTTCGTTGAGCAGGCCGATGACCGGGTTGTAGATGCTGCCCCACAGCACGGCGGTGACCACGACCGAGAGCAGGGTGGGGGCAAAGACGACGAATTTGAGAAAGCCGGCAAAGGGCGGCTTTTTGGAGAGAATCACCGCGAACAGCAGGCTCAGCGGAAAGACGACTAAGAATCCGAGGATGCCGAACAAAAAGACGTTCTCTAGGGCCGTGAGAAAGGTGTGATCGGCAAAGGCGCGCGCAAAGTTGGCGAGGCCGATGTACTCCTTTTCCGGCGAGACGCCCGACCAAGAAGTCAGCGAATAGTAGAAGGCGTTGCACACCGGCAGCACAAAGAACGCGATGTGCAGTACGAGCGCCGGCCCGAGCAGGGGTACGATCAGCTTGCGGAGTTCGCGTTGGATCACGGCGCGTCCTGCCCCAGTGCTTCGATGTTGTCGCCGAAGAAGACCACTTCGTCTGCGGCGTCGGCGCGCAACGCTTGCAGCCACTGCCCGAACAATTCGTTCTCGCGGTTGCGCCGCAAGGTGTGCTCGATGCGCTTTTGCACTTCCGCAAAGGGGTGCCGTCCCGCAGCGGCGCGCCCCGCGATTTTGGCGATCGAGTACAGGCCGTGGTGTTCTACCGGACCGATAAGCGCGCCGACCTCGGCTTCCATGACCGCTTTGACTAGGGGGCCAAAGTGCGATGTATCGTGCCAGTAGAGTTGGTAGAGGCCTGCGGCCTCGCGGCTGCCGTGGCGCACGCTGTGGGCGGCTGCTAGCTGACGCGCGATGTAGGTCTCGGTGAGGTCTGCTGGCTCGGCCGCGTTTGCAATTTCCTCGGCGACTTGCGCCGCGCCCAGTGGGTCGCTGAGACGCTGCTTGAGCCAGCTATATACCGCGAGTTCGTCGTTGAGGGTCTGCAACGCGCTCACTTCGCGTCCGTTCTTTTTTATTTCGGCGAAGAGGGCGATCAGCGGCACGGCTCGCTGTCGTTCGGCGCGTATCTGGGATAGCAATTCCCGCGCTTGGGCCTCTTCCTCGACCTGTATTTCTACGACCTCTACCATGGACGAAGTCTGGTAACTCCTCGGGTGTGCCTCGTAGTGAGCGCGCATCTCTTGCTCGGTCACTGGCTTCTGGTTCGCCGTGGCGAGACGCCGCATTTCGCGGATGAGGATTTCTTCCTTTTTGCGCGCGAGCCAGTCGGCGGTCGCCGGCTCTTGGTCGATCCCCAAGGCGCGCCCTTGCAGTAGGAGAAGCTGCGGCACCTTCACGTCGCGCTCCAAGTAGGATACCACCTTCAGGCTGTCTTCTACATACCGACCTTGGCGGATGAACTGCGAGCGGTTCACTGCTTCTCCCAAGCTGATTGCGCCGCCTTGGTACGTGTACAGCGCGGTCGCAGCGTCTGCCTCTGAGAGGTAGAATACCTTCTTATCGCCCTCTTGTGCGCCGCTGTGCAAGATGCGCGTGAGCCGGTCCATGCTTTCCGCAACCTCCTGCCATTGGAATTGCTCGGCGAGCGAATCGATGTACGCCCGCCGCCGCGCCTGCAACCGCTCCCGCATAACGGCCTTGAGGACTTGCGGCCGCATTTGCTCATAGGAAGCTGTGCGCTCGTCGAGAATCTTGAAAATCTCGTATCCCTTGGGAACAGAGAGGATCGCGGAGATTGCGCCTTTGGGCAAGCTGAACAGGGAATCGCGCACGGCCGGAATGGCATTGATGCGGCTGTAATAGTAAGGCTTTTCCCCACCGTGTGCCGCAGTGGTGCGATTTTGCGAAAACTCGTGCGCTACTTCTGCAAAGGCCCGGCCCGCTCGCAGGGCGGCTAGGGCCGCTTCAGCCCACACCTGCGTCCGTGTGAAAATGTGGGCGATCTTGAGCTGCCGCTCCCATCCCTGCGCGGCGAATTCGCGCCGCAGTTCTGCTTCGCTGACTGAGACGGCGGGTCGGATGTAGCGCTGCTCCATCGCCTGACCCACTTTCAGCCGCAGGGCCACTTCCATGTTTTTTTGCACGGTCGCGTTTTGCTCCACCTTTTGCGCTCGCGCTGCGCGCAAGATGAGGGCGCGGTCGACGAGGGATTGCAGGTAGTCGCGCACTTGGTCGCTGCCCTCGGCCTCGCTTTTGGTCCATTCGGGCAGGCCGGCGACAAAACTGCGATAATCCCGCTCGGTAATCAGCTCAGTGCCAACTTGGGCCAGCGGCCTGTTATCCGGCTCTTGCACTGCACAGGCAAGGGCGACGAGAGAGCAG
>VXZF01000319.1 GCA_009845645.1 Gemmatimonadota bacterium
CTTTCCGTTTTGGCCATAACTGTCTATTTCATCAAAGGAACGGGCTTGACGGCTACAAGCCCTGCGCTTAATTTTTGCCGTCACTTGCCGAAGTGGCGAAATTGGTAGACGCGCATGGTTCAGGACCATGTGGGGGCAACCCCGTGGAGGTTCGAGTCCTCTCTTCGGCACCATTTTTGCCTCTTTTTTGCCCCTGTGATTTAATCTACACGCCTCGTTCCAACCCGCGCAAGTGACTGCCCACACGCACAGCAATCCTTGCCCTAAATTATACACAACTCGCGAAAGGATGTCCCTATGGCCCGCTTTCTGCACACCCGCATCCGCGTCGGCGATCTCGATAGCTCCATTGAGTGGTATTGCACCCACCTCGGCTTTGAAGTTCGGAGCCGCTCCGATAAGTCACCCGCTGGCAATCAGATCGTTCATCTCGAACTGCCCGGCAATGAACACACCTTAGAGCTGACCTATTCTGCCGATTACCAACTCGCCGTCCCCGAAGATCTCATGCACCTCGCTATCGCAGTCCCCGACTTAATCGGCTTTTGCGACACGCTGGAAAACAACGGGATTGAAATATGGCCTAGCGATTGGCGCGAGACTTTCCCCACCGGCCGCAAGATGGCCTTTATCGACGATCCCGATGGTTACGAAATCGAGCTACTTGAAGGTTGATTTAACTGGTCCTTGTCGCGTAAGTACTGCGGCAAGTAGGCGACGATGAAATCCCGTGCCGTCCGGCCTCCGACTAAATCGTGGTTGTGCCGCATCCGCCAAACCTCAAAGGCGGCCAATAATTCCTCTTCTGGCAGGTCAATCCCTGCCCGACGCGCATAGGACAGTACCATAGAGTGATATTGCTGTCTGCTGGGTAGGTCGAGAAATACCTTGAGGGCAAAACGGTCGTCAAGCGCCCGCTCCTGATCGAGGCGTTGCAGTTGTTGAGGATCGTAGAATTCAGCTTGAATGCCTTGGTTGACTAGATTGGGACGCTCGTCGTCTAGCTGCATCTGGCCTAACCCTTGCGGTCGCTCGCCCTCCCGATCAACTAGGTCCTTATAGTTGGAAGTTGCATAGAAGACCAAATTGTCTGGGCACGCTTCTAACCCCCCGTCGAGCACGCGCGACAGTAGATGCAAACTGTTATCGCCCCGGCTCAAGGACACATTGTCCAGCACGCCCACAAATCGCTGGCGACGCCCCCGGACGAGGGCAAAAAGGTAGGGTAACAGATGGTAGCAAGACGGATCGATCTCGATGGCGCGCAGACCGCGATCAAAGAATTGCCCTATCAAGGCCCGTATCAGCGTCGATTTGCCGCCGCCGCGCGGTCCCCAGATTAGCGCGTTGTGTGCCCGATAACCGGCGAGAAAATGGCGCGTGTTTTTCTCTAATACTTGGATTCGCACTCCGTTGCCCTCCAGCCAGCCGAGGGGAAATTCCGCGAAATGGCGGATAGGTTCCAAGATGGGCTTGTCCCCCCTGCCGACGAGGCGAAAGGCCGGGAATCGGCGCAGCGAACCCCGCCCGTGCTCGTGGATCAGGCATCCGAGTTCCTCAGCCAACTCGGCCCAATCTTCGCTGTGGGCAAAACGCTCTTTCAGTTGGCCAATAGCTGCGGGTTCCACCCCATCCTCGGGCATGGGGGCCAAAGGCTTCGAGTCGCTGCCGATCAGCCGTAGCCATATCCCCCACGGGGGACGAGCCAAGGCCGCGGCACTTTGCAAATCGCGACACATAACTTGGCGTAGCGCGGCGAGAACATCTGCTGGAGATTGCTCTTCGCAAGCGCGCAAAAACGGGTGTCGGCCATCGAAGAGCCGGTTGAGCAACAGCCCTTGTAAATCTGGCGCGCCACCACCCCAATCGCCGTTAAGCGCTGCCGCGAGGAGTGCATCTGAACAACGTTGGTGTTGCGCGATCAATTCGTCCGCAGTGCGCTGTGCCTCTTTACCTGCAGCCAGCCTATCGGCACACGCCTGCGCACAGCGCAGCAAGGAGCGCAGTTGCTCAATCTCATTGGGCTCGAGTAGCCGACTGAAGGAGGAGAGCCGGTCCAAAGCAGTCAGCATGGCTTCGACTTGGCTGGCTATTTGTAGCGTCTTTTCACTCCTTGTCATCTCAATGCGCAACCTATTGACCTGAGTTATACAATTCACTGCTATATAGAGATGTGCCGTACGACCGTAACTGCTTGGGGGGCAGTCGTTAGCAAAGAAATAAACTACCCCCGGGCGGATTCGAACCGCCGACCCACAGATTAGGAATCTGTTGCTCTATCCTGCTGAGCTACGGGGGCTATAGGAGGGGCGCTATTCATATTATACCGCGAGCGACCCAAAGTCAAATGTCTATGTTTTTTATCGCATGTGTTGACACCAAATTAAACTGGCCTAATTTACAAGACTGTTTTGGCCAGCAGAGGTAAGGCCAGCTTTCTACAACTCAGCTAAACTAATAAATAAAACATGGCTCAAGTATTTCCGCGCAGCGCTAACTGGGCTTCCAAAGCCAGCATCCTCGTTGGCCTCGTCCTAGTCGGCAGTATCCTCGGTATCGTACTCAACATCAATCGCATTTACTTCGTCAATCAAGTCAATGTGCCCATCGATCAGCCCGTTCCCTTTAGCCACAAACACCACGTCACCGGCATGGGCATCGACTGCCGCTATTGCCATACTACCGTCGAGGAAAGTGCTTTTGCCGGCATTCCCCCGACCGAAACCTGCATGACCTGCCACTCGCAGATCTGGACCGAAGCGCCCATCCTCGAACCCGTGCGAGCCAGCTTCCGCGACAACGTACCCATCGAGTGGAATCGCGTCCACGACTTGCCCGACTTCGCTTATTTCAACCACAGCATCCACGTCAACCAAGGTATTGGCTGCCAGTCGTGCCACGGTCAAGTCGATCAAATGCCCCTGATGTGGAAAGCTGAATCGCTGAATATGGAGTGGTGTCTCGATTGCCACCGCGATCCTGCCCAGTACATCCGTCCACGCGACCAAGTCTTTAACATGAACTATCAGTATCCAGCCGACCAAGAAAGCTTGGGTACCCAACTCGTCGCCGAATACGGCGTGCAGACCAGCCAACTCACCAATTGCTCTATCTGCCACCGCTAACACATGGAAACCAGAAAAAACATCGATCTCTCGGCCATCCGCGCCCGCCTCGAAGCCGAACAGGGCCAAGAGTATTGGCGCAGCTTGGACCAATTAGCTCAGACCGAAGAATTCGCCGCCATGGTCCAGCGCGAGTTTCCCGAGCAAGCTGCCGAGTTGAAGGATCCGGTAAGTCGGCGGAATTTTCTCAAGCTCATGAGCGCATCGCTGGCACT
>VXZF01000473.1 GCA_009845645.1 Gemmatimonadota bacterium
ACGAGGGCACCGGGATCTCCGCCGAGCGGTTGCCGCACCTGTTCAGGAAGTTTTCTCGGATCCACAGCGAGGCCGGGGAACGCGAAATTGGCGGTTCGGGTTTGGGCCTTGCCATCTGTAAGGGGATCGTGGAGACGCACGGGGGCCGCATCTGGGCTGAAAGCGACGGGCTGGGCCAAGGTGCGCGGTTTACCTTCACCATACCGGCGGTCGAAGAGGTCGGGAGCGGAGCAACAACCCCGTCCCCGCGGCGCACCACCCGCTCGCGGCAGAAAGAAAGCGAGGAGGTCCGCATTTTGGTGGTGGACGACGATCCGCAAGCACTGCGGTACATCCGGGACGCACTCTCGGAGGCGGGCTTCACGCCAATAGTGACCGCTGACCCCAAAGAGGCACTCCCCCTCACGGAGGAGCAAAGGCCCCACTTGGTCTTGCTCGACCTGGTGCTGCCCGACGCCGACGGAATCGACCTGATGAAGGACATCCTCGGTATAGCCAACGTGCCGATCCTCTTCGTCTCCGGGTACGGCAAGGATCAGGTCATCGCCCAGGCCTTCGAGCAGGGGGCCGCCGACTACATTGTCAAGCCCTTCTCGCCGACGGAGTTGATAGCAAGGGTTAGGGCCGCCCGGAGTAGACAGGCCGATCCGTACCGGGTCGAGTCGTTGGAACCCTACGTGCTGGGCGACCTGACGATCGACTACGCCGAACGCCGCGTGACGGTGGCCGACCGGCCGGTGGAGCTAACCGCCACCGAATACGCACTGCTCTTCGAGCTTTCGGTCAACGGAGGGCGGGTGTTGACCTATGACCAGTTGTTGCGACGGGTGTGGGGCTTGACCAACTCTGGCGATGTGCGGGTGATCCGCCCCATCGTCGGGAATCTCCGCCGCAAGCTGGACGACGACGCCAGCAGCCCTACATATATCTTTACCGAGCGTCGCGTCGGCTATCGGATGCCGAAAGGACAGGAACCGGGAGAGGGGACGGAGTGACCGTGGCGACCTTTGGGGCATGCGAGCCGTTGACGGCTTTGGTCGTCTCCCATACCTGTTGGGGCTCATCGTCCGTTAGGCCGGAGGCCAAAAGGTCCTTGCCCTGGATCGTCACAGGCGGCTATCACGCCGTAGCGGGCATCGGTTAGCGACCGGGTGCTGTCTAGGGTCTCCTGCAATACCGTGTCAGGGTCGAGCCTCTGATGGATGCGAAGGCTGGCCGCACTCAGCCTGGAGAGGCGGTTGTGTAGCGCCTCTTGGTCACGCTCGTCGTCGTTTTTCAACTCATCCTCTCCATCAAGATGCAAGATACCCGTGGTTATGGGGTCGTCGGGCGTCGTCTAATGATACAACGGGATTCAAGGCGCGGTAGGCCCTGGCAGGGCCAATCATACCGTTTGGAGCAAAAAATTATAATAAAATTACAGAAACAGGCGGGCAAATCACCTACAAATTATACATGAGCCTTATTGTATAAAGGCCGCCATTACAAGCGGCCGCTTTACGGCTTGCAGACCGGCCTCTGCAACGGCTGCAACGAGCACTTCCGCATCCAGAACCTACACATGGATCATATCGTGGCGCGGGCAAGAGGCGGCACGGATCACGACTTCAACTTCCAACTGCTCTGCGGCCACTGCAACAGCACCAAGGGCACGAAAACGCAAGCCGAGTTTCAAGCCGAGATGGCGACGCGGCGTAACCTGGCATGGATGGACGCGGAGGGATGAACTCACAAGGAGAAAGGCTATGACTTGCTATTTTGAGGTTAGACAGGATAAAAATGCTCAGTGGTATTGGGCATTTGTAATGTCGGATGGCAAAGCCAAGGATGTCATAGCTATGGCGACCGAGACATACTCGACTAGGAGGGGCTGCATTCTATCTATCGGCTTTGTTCAAAAATATGGGCCGGATGCCGATATAAGGCCGTGAATAGAATAAGGACGGGCCGGCGGCGCAAGGGGTGCTAACTACAGAGGCGGCGAGAGGGGGAGCGGCAGTTTCGTGCGGATTCGGTCGCTCGTCCTACTTTTGGTTGGCGCGGCGCGGTCGTAGCTGTGGCGACGATTGCCAAGTACCTACCCTAAAGAGGCATTGGTCTCGTCTGTAAGTAAGTCCCTTTAGCAAAGTCTAGTTATTGGGCAGGCTCATCGTCCGAATCTAGTTCCTTGCGGGGAATGGATTAGGGGGGAAACGGTGGGCCTGTCCCGTGATAGATAAAGTGGGATGTTATGCAACCGCAAGAGCAATGGAAATATGTTGAAGGAACGAACCGCTATTATAAGCGAGTAGAAAAGCGAGAAAGGCGGCTCTTTTTAATTGTCGGCGCAGACGCCGACGAGCCACCTGGCTATTGGTCTACTGTTTATCACAAGGGCAAAGAGATCGCCCACGGTGAGAGGCTTTCCTCTATCACAGAGGCCCAACAAGCCGCCGAGGCGGTGTGAATTAAAAGCAAGATTCTGGTTGGCGCGGCGCGGTTTCGCTACCTCGCTAATGGCCTCCGCACACAGCAGAGGATCGTCCTCTGTGGCCGCGCCAACCACACCGAGGAGAGTAAAAACATGGCCACATTGACCGAGTTTATCACGCTATGAACAAAGCGATTCCGATGGCTCAACTTGACTATATAGCTAATCCCCCTTGGCAAAAGCCGTACCAGGGGGGGCCTGCTTATGCCCTTCAAAAAAATCTTTTTTCAAACTGACGCACTACCCTACGAACGCGTTGACGAATAACCATGCCGCTGCCGACCGACCTTGAGCACCACATCTGCGAGGCATGAAAAAGTTGACGCGCCAACTTCCACCACGAGGATTCCCATGATGTTCAAATACCCGCTCTTGGCGGCCCTGCTCGCGCTCGTCGCCTGCACCGCTGAAAAAGAAGCACCCACAGCCGACGCCCTGCCCAAAGTCCAACTCGCGCTCAATTGGTTCCCGGAAGCCGAACACGGCGGCTTGTACGCGGCCGCAGTCCACGGCTACTACGAAGAAAACGGCGTTGAAGTCGAGATCCTCGGCGGCGGTCCGGACGCGCCGGTCGTCCAGCGCGTGGCCACCGGTGCGGTAGCCTTTGGCATAGTCAATGCCGACAACATCCTGTATGCCCGTGCCCAACAGATCCCCGTGGTCGCACTCATGGCTTCCTACCAGATCAGCCCGCGCTGCATCATGGTCCACGAGAGTTCGGGGATCGACTCCATTTCGCAGATCAAAAACATCACCTTGGCCTTGTCGCAACGCCCGGCTTTCTCGCACTATCTGCGCTGGAAATACCCCTTTGAAGGCGTCACGATCGTCCCCTATCCCGGCAATGTGGCCCAATTCCTCGCGG
>VXZF01000381.1 GCA_009845645.1 Gemmatimonadota bacterium
CCTTGGCCTGAGAGGATTTCGGCTAAAGCTGCGAATTGGTCCTCTATACTGTGCTGTGGAATTCCCATTCTACCTCTCCTTATAAATTTTAGTAGGTCAAATCGGATACATCGGGACAGTAGTTACACGCAACCGCTGGGGCCTGCTCCCGTACTCACTCTTAGGCGTTCTGCAGAACTTGTAGTTGGAGTTCGAGGTTGCGCAACCCGACTTCACCGGACACGAGTGGCATTAGTTTGGGCTGTATTGCCGCCTCGGCAAACCGGGCGATGAGCAGCGACATAAAATCATCACCGATTAGCTCTGATTCACCCGTGCTGAGTACCGAACAATAGGCCCCGTCGGGCGCAGACCGCCCTGTGCAATCGACCAAAAAGCCATTGACGCCGAATCGCCGCAGGGGTCGGCCCTCGTGCAAATCGCGGACGATGATTTCGCAACGACAACTGCCCGTCGCGTCGGCAAAACTGAAACATGCCCGCACTTCCCCGCTCTCGGACTCCACTTGTAGCGAAGCAGGCTCTATGACTCCGTCGGGTATCCAAGCCAAGAGCATGCTCAAAGGATGGGGAGCCATATCGATCCATACCTCCGCGGCGCTGCGGCGACGCCCTCGCGCCAAGGTCTCCATTTCCGCGTAAAAGGACTCTACGGTAGCGAGCACCCCACGGGCCTCTTCGTATAGCTGCCGGTAGTTGGGCAGCGCGGCAGCGTATTGAGTACAGACACCCAAGTGCAGATTGGTTTGCCGCGCCAAATCAACCAAGGCCCGCGCCTGCATCTGCGTCTGCTTCGGCCCATCCGAATGCCAGACTAAGGGCTTTTCACAGAGGGCGTGACAACCCCATTCAAGAGCACATTTGACACAGTCGAAATGGGCTTCGTTTGGCAGACAGACATCGACCACATCGGGTGCTTCTTCGCTCAGTAGCTGATCCAAGTCCCAATAGCCTTGGCCCGAAAAGGGAAAGATATCGCGTAGAACACCTTCTGTAGCAGCGACACTTTCCCGACTGCGGCCCAAAAAGCCAACGACTTGCGCACCGGCGCGGTGGAACCACTTGGCGTGATGCTTGCCGATGCCGCTGGCACCGGCGATGGCGACGCGCAGGGCCCTTTCCATTTGCCCTCCAATACAAAAAGAGCCGACAGCCCATCTGTCGGCTCTCCTAAAGCTAGTGGCCTTTAGCTTTAACTATTACTTTTTTCGCGGTGACAACTTGGCCTCCTGAGCGCGTTGCTTCAAGCGCTTTTTGCGCCGCTGCCGCCGACTCCTCAATTCCTTATCCCTCATTCTGCCTTTACTCGAACCCATCGGTGTATCCTCCTAAGACTAAGAAGCGGTTGTCGGCAATATAGAAGGCGGTACCACTGAGGTCAAGCGAGAATCATCCGCAAAAGGGCCATGCGCACGTAGAGCCCGTTGTGGGCTTGGCGAAAATAGGCCGCCCGCGGATCCGCGTCCACTTCCGGGTCAATCTCATCGACGCGCGGCAGCGGATGCATGACCACAGCATGTTCCTGCATACAGTTCATCACCGAGCGATCGACAATGTACTTGCCCCGCGCCTGCTCGTATTCTCCAGTGCGATCACCAAAGCGCTCCTTTTGGATGCGCGTCTGATAGACGACATCGGCCTGCCTCGCCACCTCATGGAGGTCGTCCACCTCCTCGAAAGGGACTTGGTGCCGCTGCAAATAATCCTTTATGTCGTCCTTCATCCTCACCGTCTCAGGCGCAACAAAGTACATCTTAACGCCCTCGTACTTGGCCAGCAGATAGCACAGCGAACGCACCGTCCGTCCATTGGCCAAATCCCCCACCAGAGCAATGGTAATTTTTTCGAGGCGTCCGATCTCGCGCTGAATAGTAAAGAGATCCAAGAGGGCTTGGGTTGGGTGCTGCCCGGCACCGTCGCCGGCGTTGATTATCGGGATGCCAGCGACAGCAGCAGCTCGGTTGCTAGCCCCACTTTCGTAGTGTCGCAACACGATCACGTCCGAGTACCCGGCAACGACGCGAATGGTGTCCTCAAGGGTCTCTCCCTTGGCCGCCGAAGAAAATTCCTGCGCGCTCTCGGTGGTAATGACGGCCCCGCCCAACCGCGTCATCGCCGATTCAAAAGACAGTCGAGTGCGCGTACTAGGCTCGTAGAACAGCGTCGCCATGACCCGGCGATTGAGAATATTGGATCCGTAGTGCTGAACTACTTGCTCCATCTCTTGGGCCGTCGAGAAAATGGCGTCTATCAAGTCTAGGTCGAATTGCTGCGCTTCGAGGACGTGATAAAGGCGATCCATCAGATGCTCCTCAACGACCTTCTCGCTCCCCCAATACCGCCATAATCTCCGCCTCTGCCGCCACTTCCTCCCCCACTAGTGCTCGTCCTTGCAACTTACAGGATCCGCCCCGCTGCCTGAGCACTTTTAGCTCCAGTCGCAACTGGTCCCCCGGCACGACCGGGCGGCGAAATTTGCAGCGATCGATCCCGGCGAAAAAGGGCACCTTGGATTCGGGATTTTCCACGCCGCTCAGCATCATTGCGCAACCCGCTTGCGCCAGTGCCTCGACGATCAGTACCCCGGGCATGACCGGATAACCGGGGAAATGCCCTTGGAAAAACGATTCGTTGGCCGTCACGTTCTTCAAGGCCACGACGCGTTCCCCAGGTTCCAATTCGAGGATGCGATCGATGAGCAGTAGCGGATAGCGGTGCGGCAACAGCTCGAGAATATCCGTTAAATTCACTCCTGCTCCTCTTCTTTTTCCTTCTCCATTAGTTCCAGTAACTGCTCGGTTAGATCGTACTCTTCCTTGGCAAAAACCAGCCCACTTGAAGGCGCGGCGGCGTCAAAAATAAAGTCGTAGCCCTTTTCCTCGGCCATGCCCTGAATGGCATCGTTGATTTTTTGGAAAATCGGCTCGGAAAGCTCGATATTCTTGCGCATCAGCTCGCCTTCGGGGCCGAATTTCTCTTGGATAAACTGTTGAAGCTGCTGCCCTTTGGTATCAAATTCGACCTGTAGTTCCGCCTTTTTCGCTTCGCTCAGCAGTAACTCCTGCCGCCGAAAATCCTCTTGCAGTTTAAGCAGCTTGGCCTCGCGGTCCTTAGCTTGGTTCTCGTAGTCCTGACGTAGCTGGTCCAACGTGCGCTGCGCATCCCGGAATTCGGGCAGGCGCTCTTTGAGCACTTCCGAATCAATGTAGCCTATTTTCAACTGAGCCGAGGCACTCGTAGCCCAACAGGCCACGACGAGGGCGAACAATAGGGCACGTTTCATATCTACTCCTCTTTATGGACGAGAATCAATGGGATTGAAGTTGCGTTCATTT
>VXZF01000285.1 GCA_009845645.1 Gemmatimonadota bacterium
TCGACGGCAATGCCAACGACACCGCCGACCAAGTAGCACGCGCCCTCGCCCACCGACTGGGCCTGCGCGCCGCCATCCAAATCGCTGCGCCCAATACCCTGCCGCGCTTTGAACTCAAAGCCCAGCGCTTCACCGATCACAGGAGTAGCACGTGAGCGACGTCATCGTCATCGGCGGCGGCCCCGCCGGCAGCACCGTAGCCGCCCTCGTCGCCGCAACCGACCGCCAAGTTCGGCTCTTCGAGCGGGAGCAGTTCCCCCGCTTCACAATCGGCGAGTCCCTGATGCCGGAGACCTACTGGACGTTCGAACGGCTCGGCGTGCTCGACCAGCTCAGAGACAGTGCCTTTCCCCGCAAGCACAGCGTGCAGTTTTTCGGCAAGTCGGGACGCGGCTCGACGCCCTTTTACTTTTCCGACACCAACCCCCACGAAAGCGCAATAACTTGGCAGGTCTTGCGCGGCCCATTCGACGAGATGCTCCTCGACAACGCCCGCGCCAAAGGCACCCAAGTACATCAGGGTGCCCGGGTGCTCGAAGTGCTATTCGAGGAGGACCGCGCCACCGGCGTCCGCGCCAAGCTCGCCGATGGCCAAACCCGCGATTTTGCCGCGCAAGTAGTAGTCGATGCCACCGGCCAGAGTGCGCTAATCGGCCGCAAGCTCAAGCTGACTCAGCCCGAGCCAGAACTGAAAAAGGCTTCGATCTACACCCACTATCGCGGCGGCCAGCGCGACGAGGGCATCGACGAGGGAGCGACCTTGATCCTCCACACCGAAAACCGGGATTCCTGGTTCTGGTACATCCCCCTGCCCGACGACAAGGTCAGCGTCGGCGTGGTCGGCGCAATCTCCTACTTGGTCCAAGGCCGCCGCGAAGACGCGCAGACCATTTTCGACCAAGAACTGGCCAAATGCCGACCCATGCAGGAGCGCCTGCAAAACGCCGAGCAACTCTTTCCGGTCAAGACCACCAAGGACTTTTCCTACCGCGCCAGCCGCATCGCTGGCGAAGGCTGGGTGCTAGTCGGCGACGCGTTCTGTTTTCTCGACCCGATGTACTCCTCGGGCGTGTACCTAGCCCTCAAATCCGGCGAGATGGCCGCCGACGCCATTGCCGAAGCCTTTGCCAAAGGCAACTTTTCTGCCGAGCAATTGGGCGGTTTTGGGCCCGAGCTAGTGCGCGGCATGGAGGCGGTGCGCAAAATGGTGTACGCCTTCTACTCCAAGGACTTCAGCTTCGCCGAATTCCTCAAACGCCATCCCGAATGCAAACAAGGGGTCATCGACGTCCTCAGCGGCAACCTCTGCAGCGAGCACGTCGAGCCTATTTTCGGGCCGATGAGCGAGGTCTGCCCAATGCCCGCAGCCGTCCCCTTAACCCCGCAACCTTCAGGAGTAACACCGTGAACGCCACCGTCCGCCGACTCCTATACTTGGGGATTCTGGTCCTCTACCTCCTGCACAACGACCTCTGGCTTTGGGACGATCCGCGCATCGTCTTGGGGCTGCCCATCGGCTTGCTCTACCACATCGGCTTCTGCTTGGCCGCCACCGGGCTGATGATCTTACTGGTCAATTACGCTTGGCCGTCCGAGTTAGACGCCGAGGACGAGGAGCAAGCCGCATGACTACGATCATCATCTTCTGCTACCTCGGCCTAGTACTCTGCATCGGCGTCCTCTCCAATCGCTTCTTTCGCGGCACCGGCGAGGACTACTTTGTCGCCAGCCGCTCCATCGGCCCCTTCCTGCTGCTGATGTCGCTGTTTGGCACCAACATGACCGCGTTTGCTATTTTGGGAGCCTCCGGCGAAGCCTACCACACGGGTATCGGCGTCTTCGCCCTGATGCCTTCGGGCGCGGCCCTGATCATCCCCACCGTCTTCTTCTTCATCGGCACCCGCGTCTGGGCGCTCGGCAAGCGCCATAACCTTCTCACGCAAGTTCAATACTTCCGCCGCCGCTGGGACTCCGACGGCTTGGGTCTGCTGCTCTTCGTCGTCATGATCGCGCTGCTGATTCCCTATTTGCTCATCGGCGTCATGGGCGGCGGCATTACCCTCGCCCAAGTCACCAAGGGGCAGATTCCCCAATGGGCCGGTGGCCTATTGATCTGCTTGGTGGTGCTGACTTACGTCAGTTTCGGCGGCATGAGGAGCACTGCTTGGGCCAACGCCTTCCAAACCTTGGTCTTTATGATCTTGGGCGGCGTGACCTTCTTCGTCATCGTCGATAAGCTGGGCGGGCTGGACAGTGCGCTGGCGCAAGTCGCGGCCGCGCACCCTGAACTGCTGATCAAAGGAGACAATATCAGCCCGATCAAACTGTTGACCTACACCTGCATCCCCCTGTCGGTGGGCATGTTCCCCCACCTTTTCACCCATTGGCTCACCGCTAAAAGCGCCCGCACCTTTCGCTGGCCGCTGATGTTCTACCCCCTGTGCATCGCCATCGTCTGGATTCCCAGCGTGCTCTTGGGCATCTTCGGCAGCATTGATTTCCCCGGCCTCAAGGGCGCGGCCGCCAACTCGGTGCTGGTCAAGATGATCGACCTACACGCCCCCGGTGCCTTGGCTGGCCTGCTCGCCGCCGGGGTCTTTGCCGCCATCATGTCGTCGCTCGACTCGCAGGTACTCTCCATCAGCAACATGTTCACCCAAGACATCGTCCGCCACTACCGCAAAGGCGACGAGTTGAGCGAAAAGGCCCAGGTCCTGTCGGGCCGCCTCTTCGTGATCGCCATCTTCGCCGTTACCTACGTACTCTCGCTGGTCTCGGCCCGCAGCATCTTTGCCCTCGCTGTCTGGTCCTTCACCGGCTTCGCAGCGCTCTTCCCAGTGGTCGTCGCCGCCCTGTTCTGGAAGCGCAGCACCAAGTACGGCGCCTTCGCCTCCGTGCTCACCGTAGCCGCGCTGTGGTGCTATTTCTTCTTTCAGGGGTGGAAAATCCCCGGCTATACGGTCGGCATGACCGGGGTTATGCCCGTGGTGGTGATCCTAGCCGCTTCTGCCGTGGCCATGATCGTCGGCTCGCTGCTGACTAAGCCACCGGCCAAAAGCACCGTCGATAAATTCTTCTAGCGATGCGCGTCGCCTACATCACGGCCGGTGCCGCCAGCATGTACTGCGGTAGCTGCATCCACGACAATGCACTCGCTGCCGCCCTCTCGCGCCGCGACGCCGATGTCGCCCTCATCCCGACCTATACGCCACTGCGGACGGACGAGGAAAACGTCGCACTCGACCGCGTCTTCTACGGTGGCGTCAACATCTTCCTACAACAGCAGTGGTCGTTTTTTCGCCGCACGCACCGCCTCTTCGACCGCGTCCTCG
>VXZF01000198.1 GCA_009845645.1 Gemmatimonadota bacterium
TGCACGGGGAGGGCGGGCTGGCGCTCGACGAGCTACAGTTGACCGGACACATTGCGACCACACCGTTAGAGTACGCGGGGTGGCAGACCGGCGAGCTCGCGCTGGACGTGGGCTGGGACCAAGGTGCGGCGCGGGTAGCCGGCAGCGCACCGGGCGTGAGCGTGTTAGCGGAGCTAGACGTGGACAGGCACTTAACGGCCCAAGCGGATTTTGCCGATACCTTGTTGCGGGGGGCAGATGGAGCAGTAGCCGCATTGGGCGGTACTTTGCGCTGGGAAGGACCGTTGGAGGCCCTAGACTCAGTCCAAGCGGCCCTAGCCTTCGACTCGCTCTTGCTGCGGCAGGGGGAATGGGAGTTGCAAAACTACGGTCCCCTCCAAGCCGACTATGGCGACGGGCGCATGGATCTCACCGCACTACACCTGCAAACGTCAGTCGGCCTAGTGGACCTTTCGGGTTGGGTCGGGCCAGATTCTCTCTCCGTTTCAGCGGAGTTATCCGCTCTTGAGCTATCCAACCTCGCGTCCGACCTCAGCGCGACGGGCGGCGGGCATCTGCGAGTTGGCGGCACCCTAGCGAGGCCAGAGGCACAGGGCGTGGTGACGCTGGCGGATATGCATCTCGACACCCTCGCCCTCGGCAATGCTCGGCTGCGTCTCTCATTGGCGGATACGCTCACGACCGAGTTTACCGCCGATGCCGGCATGCGCCTCGCGCTCACCTGCCCAGCCGCGCCGCTCTTCGGGCCGGGGACAACTCCCGCGCAGCTCTCAATCGAGGCGAAGGCGGCTGACTTGGGGCCAGTGCTCAGCTATGCTTTGGGACGCCCGCTGTACGGGCGGCTCGACCTCGACGGACACTTAGAAACGGCCTTAGGGGATTCCATGCCGAGCTGGCGGGACTTGGCTGGGCATATCGACGTGCACGGCTTGGCCATTGAGAGCCGAGCTGCAGCCGACTCGCTGCGGCTGGATCTCCTGTCTGGAGGACAATTCGCGTTCGGCGAGGGCCGCGTGGTCCTGGACTCAGTGGCGATTGGCTTGCGGCGCTACGACCGCGACCGTCTCGCCTTGCAGCCGGCTGGCACTCTGCGGCTAGCGGGCCAACTAGTGGACACCAAGCCCTCGAAAATTGAGCTGGACCTCGAAGACGTGGACTTGGCTTTTTTTGGCGGCCCCAAAGGGCTAGTTCAACTCGACGCCGAGGTCAGCGGCACGGCATCCGCTCCTCAAGTTACCGCCGATCTAGCCGTGGAATCCGCGGACTTGGGCAAGCTGCGCGGTCGGCTCGACGGCGACCGGCACGGCGGCGATTGGCATTTGAACTGGACGACCTCGCTCGACGACAGCCTCACCGTAACCGGTCGAGTGCCCTGGGACTTACAGGCCGGTGCCCTCTCCTTAGACGAGGGCTGGCTGGAGGCGCATTCCGACGGCATCGGACTCCTCTTCCTTGGCACCAACCTAATAGCCGAACTGGATCATCTCGACGGCCGGATCAGCGCAGATCTCCGGGCCGAAGGGTTGGACTCAACGCTCTCATTGCAAGGTCAAATAGGAGTCGAGGGTCTCGAATTTGCCCTCCTTGACTTAGAGCCGATCTACGCGCTGCCCGACGGACAGTTGCAATTCAATGACCGTCAGGTCGAGTTGGTGGGTTTCTCCGTCGAGAACGAACCTAAGCGGGGGTTTCGCAGCGCGTCGCTCACCGGGCAGCTCGACCTATCGCCGCTCGACGACCCTAGCTTTGACTTGCAACTCCGCGCCGAGCGGATGACCTCTTACTACGAGAACGTTGGGCAGTTGTTTAGAGCAAACGACATCGACTTAGATATATCTTTCGCCGGCTCGCTCAGCGCGTCCAAGTTAGCGGGGCGCGTCCTCCTCAACCGGCCGCAGTCCGAGGCGAGCCTCGTGGTCCTCACGCTGCCCGTGCCACCGCCACCGCCGGCGCTGCGCGACGAGTTTTTAGAGAACATGGCCCTCGCTGTCGAGGTCGATATCCGCGGCCTCGCCCTCGACAGCGAGCTAGCCGAGGTCGAGGCATCGGGCGCGGTTGAGGTCGGTGGAACTTTCTACAAGCCGCTCTTCCAAGGCGACATAACCATAGACGAAGGGCAGGTCTTCGTACTCAATGAGCAATTCAAGATCACACAGGGGCATGTCGTCTTCAACCGTCTAGCGCCGACTAAGTCGATCCTTGATGTGATGTACGACCCTCTCGAATTGAATCCCATACTCGATTTAGAAGCTAAGACCCGTGAAATCACAGACATTAACAACGACAATGCGAAGTACGTCGCAACTTTGACGTTGCGGGGGCCAGCTCAGAAGGTCGTGCCGGGTTTTTCAGCGGACCCGCAGGACCCGCAGGACCCAGACTTGGAGACGCTAGGATATCTTCAGACCGTCAACCTACTAGCCTTTAGAACGGCCAACTTCGACTACGCCGGGGCCTTTGGATCAACTGGCGAGGCATTTAATACAGCCACCACGGCCTTTGGCACGGCCGCCGGCCTGCTCTTGGGCAGGCAGGTCGAGAAAGTGGGGCTCAATGAATTCACGGTCGTGCCGTCGAGCACGATTGTCGGTGCCTCGCCTGGGGATCCCGTCCTCCGCGCAGGCAAGTACCTCGGTGGGTTACCCTTGCCCCTCTGGGTGCGATACGAGGCTATGCTAGAAAAGATGGCTGAGGGGGAGGTGCGGGTCGAGCACAAAATCAAGTCCTTTCTAACCATCGTCGGCTTGGCGCAAAGCAAGCACGATCACTATGGGCTGGGCATTGGCCTGAAGCGAGAATTCCGATGAGCGCGCTCGCCGTCGTGCTCTGTCTGACCCTTACCGGGACGGCCTTGGCCCAAGGCGACCTACGCGAAATATCGGCCCGCGAAGCCGATGGTTACAAGGTGGCGCAGATACGCTTCGTTCACCGAGGCGACAAGCGCATCAAAGGCGATCTCTTGCGCTCGGCCATGCTGACCCAAGAGGGAAAGCGCTTCCACCGCCGATTCTTCAAAAACGACCTGAGCGGACTGGTCAATCTCTACTACAGCAAGGGCTATCGCGATGCCGAAATCGTCCGCAAATACCTTCGCTTGGATGCCAAAAACCGAGTCCACATTCACATTGAAATCAACAGCGGTGCGCTGTGGACAGTGCGCTCCCTAACCCTCGTAGGGGGCGCTCCCTTTGCGGCCGACACCCTGCGCGCTCAGGTCGGCTTGCGCGCCGGTGCTCCCCTCGACTACGGCAAGGTACTCGAAGGCGAGCGTCAGCTACAGGTCTTCCTCAATCAACGCGGCTACCCTCACGCCGCAGTGCGCAACGAGT
>VXZF01000013.1:0-763 GCA_009845645.1 Gemmatimonadota bacterium
GAAAACAAACGCAACTAAAATCCTAAAAATCCTCAACTGCCAATTTTAATATAATCAGACGCATTATCGAGCAGCCTCTCGCGGTTTTCATAATAGCGCATAGTCGTCTTTAAATCCTTATGGCGCAAATGGGCTTGCACCTGCTGGGGCTTGGCTCCACCCTCAATCGCTAGGGTGCAGCACGTGTGGCGGAACATGTGTGCTGTGACATTCTGGGGAAGGCCAGCGCGTAGGGCGTACTTCTTGACGACGTGATTCACCGATTGGTCGGTCAACGGCTGGCCGCGGGACTGGTTGCGAGACAGACTGATGAAAACCTTGCCGGTCGTCGGCAAACCCGCTATCTGCAGTTGTTGTTTGTATAATTCTAGATGATGTAGGACGATGTTTTGCAGTTTGATCTCCTGCGCGACTCCTGATTTAGTCTCGGACAGGTGCAGGATGTGAAAGACACCCTCTAAGGATATATCCTCCCAAGCGACGCCAGCCACTTCAGAGCGGCGCAGCCCGCCGAACGTGAGCAAGTGAAACATGGCCGTATCGCGCGTGCGAACCAAATCGTCTTTTTCCTCGGCAATAGCTTGCTGGATCTTGTTCAGCACCTGATTAGAAAGAGCTTTGCCAGCCAGTGTTTCATCTACTTTGTAGCCGCGCACCAAAGTAGAGTCAGCGGGATTCTTCTCGATGTGGCCTAGGGCGACTAGCATCTTGAACAACGACTTCAGGCTGGACAGTTTTCTGTTAATGCTGCTGCGTTTGTAGC
>VXZF01000013.1:773-3329 GCA_009845645.1 Gemmatimonadota bacterium
CTGGAGATCGGCGTAGTAAGCGCGCCGAGTGCGCTCGCTGAGCTGGCCGCTGAGAAATTGTTCCAGAGGATCGTCCGCCATCAACGCTGGTGCTGGCGTTAGGCTTCGGACGACCGGATTGAGTGTTGTGTTCATAAATGACTCACAAGGGCTAATTGGCGTCTGATGTTCCAAATATAGCGAACATCACCGGATTTTGCCGCTGCGTTCACTAGGGATTTGTCTAGTTTTTATACTATCGATAATGCCTGTTATCGGTAGTATAATGGCCAAAATTGAAAAAACTATAATTTTCGCAATAAACGCTCCATATCGCTCAATTTCATCCGCGCCATGATCGGCTTGTCCGTCGGGCTTATGTGCTGAGAGTCAACCTTTAGCAATTCACTGATCAAATGCGCCATTTCCTCGGCGTTCAATTTCTGTCCTTTCCCGATGCTCGCTTTGCGCGTATAAGCTAAGACGAGTGCTTCGCGCCAAGACCGACCCGAATGCTGGCCATCCCGCACATCGTTCAATAACTGATAAAAAACCTCGCCTTCGCCAAAGCGATCCAATTCAGTAGGTACAGCTTCAACTAACACTGTCCGCGATCCAAAATCCCGCACGCCAAAGCCGAGCTTGGCAATATCATCTCGTACTTGGTTGAAGATCGCAAAATCCGCTGCACCCATTTCTAGCTGTATGGGAAAGAGCAATTGCTGGCTTTCTCCGTTCACACCGTCCATTTGCGCCATGGCCCGATCGTAGTTGATCCGTTCATGCGCAGCCTGCTGATCAACAAAGAGCAAGCCGTCGGCTACCTCGACGAGAATGTACTGGTTGTGGACCTGCCACATCGCAGCGTCTCCGGCGATGGCGACTTTGGCCTCGGCTGGAGCGACGAAAGTCAAGGCGAGCTGATCGTCAGCATCATGGGTTGTTGCTACTTGAGGCTCGCCGGATATAGGCAGCCTCTGCAATACCGGTGCCGCCGGTTCTCCCACGCGCACCGAAACATCCCTCTCTCCGACCGGCTCGACGCCCGCAGCACTGCCGATCCCGCTGAAGCGAGGTGAAGCATAGACAAAGGATTGCACATCGGGCAGACGCAAGGTCTGCCGGACGTTGTTCTCAATAGCCGCGACGACCTGCCCTTCGTTGGCTAGGCGAATCTCTCGCTTTGTCGGATGGACATTGACGTCGATTTTCCTAGGATCCATATCGATCCAGAGCATGAATACTGGATGATGTCCCTCGGGCAGTAAACCTTCAAAGCACCTCTGTACAGCAGTAGCCATCAGCCGCGAAGAAATGGGCCTCCCTTGTACGATGAGATACTGCTTGCCTTTGCTTCGGCCGCAGTGCTCGGGACCGGCTAAGACCCCTTCGATTTTGAGGCCCTCCTCCTCGTAAGCGAGATCCAACAGTTCGGCGGCTGGAGCAGTCCGGCCTCCGTATGGGGGCCGCAGGCCTAACAACTCGGCCGCCCGCTCCCGACGAGTTGCCGAGGCGTAGTTCAAGACCTGGCGCTCTTGGTGTTCTAGTTCAAATCCAAGGGCCGGATAACCAGCAGCTAAATGGATGATGGTCTGCGCCACGTGGCGGGCTTCTACATCAACGGACCGGAGGAATTTGCGCCGCGCTGGCGTATTAAAAAATAGGTTCTTTACCACGATGGTAGTACCGCGTGCTCGACCAATGCTGTGCATCTCTCGCTCTATGCCCCCTTCCACGACCAGGCGCGTCCCTACTTCATCTTCCTGCGCTCGCGATTCTATGACTAGGTGAGCTACTGCACCAATGCTGGCTAGGGCTTCGCCGCGGAATCCTAGCGTCTGAATGCGAAACAGATCGGCCACTGAAGCCATCTTGCTCGTGGCATGACGACGAGTACACAACGCGATATCCTCTCTGCTCATGCCCGAGCCATCATCGGTCACCACAATCGACTGCTTGCCACCGGCCTTAATTTCCACGCGTATTTTAGTGGCCCCCGCATCGATCGAGTTTTCGACCAATTCCTTCACGACCGAAGCTGGCCGTTCCACCACCTCACCAGCGGCTATTTTCCCAATGAGACTTTCATCGAGAACGCGAATAGTACTCGCCATATATCCTCACAACTCGGCCCAGAGCCGCTCGGCCTGCTGCCGGAATTCGGCTTGGGTAATTTTGCCTTGTTTGAGCGCGGTTTCCAAGTCGCGCAAGCGGCGGCGAGGCCCCCCTCCCCCTTTGAGATCTAGCCGTATTTGGGACCAGATGTGCCATACCCCCACGCCAAGCAATAAGGCGATGAAAACCATACCTCCCCACCAAGAAGTATCTTGCTCCTGACGCACTGCGCCCCCCTTTTGTCGCCAATCTTCGGCCACGGTTGGGTCGGGCTCGGCTAGCTCAATCCGCTTGGTCACCGTCTCGCCGTTGGTCCCTTGGACGCGGACGGCTCTTGTAAGCTGCCAAGTAAATCCCCGGGGTTGCACGATCAGATACTCAATGAGATCGGCCTCTCGAATCTGATCGAACTGTTCCCTAGTAACCGGCACGGCCATAGGACTTAGCATGTTGAACAGCAAC
>VXZF01000002.1 GCA_009845645.1 Gemmatimonadota bacterium
GTATTGATCTATATATCTAACAGAATTTTTATATTTTAAGATTGGTCTGCACTCAAATGGATCATTTAAATCCATTGGTGGCGTAAACCGCAAACTTGCATTTTTGAAAAATTCGATTCTCTTTGGTGGCATATATTTGTAAAGCAATGTACTCACCTCCAATTTATAAGTCGCATTAGGTAGTTTTTAAGTTATAATCTCTACAAACACGTTGTTGGGATGTTGGCCATAGCGGCACGAGTGCTGCCACACTTGCGCCGTTTTTATAAGAACGACGGGCCACACACAATAAAAGTCAAGACCTGTTCCTTTTGAAAATTTCGGAGGGAGAACAAAACGACGGCCCGATGGTGAGAGTGTACTCCCTGAAGTCAAATCATCGTCGCCTCCGCCCGCTGCTGAAAAGCGCTCCGATCCGCTGTTTTGAGCGTATTCCATATCAGCAGCTCTTTGCGGATTGCCTGCAAAAAGCTGCGGTTGGCCCGCCGCCACGAATCGTTGTCGCCGCTGAGGCAGCGCAGATAGAACACCAAGCCGTAAATATCGGCTTGGTCCTCAGGGCGAATGCATAGCACTGCGTGCTGGCTCACGCCCAAATCCAGCGGCGCCAGCCACACCTTGGCTTCAAGGGCATAGGCCGTACCTTGGGGTGTGGCAAAGGATTGGAGCAGGGTGCCCTCAGTGTAAAACGACCCAATCGATGCCTCGCCGTACGACGCTAGGTAATCCAGCAAAAAGCCGCACAGCCCCTTGGCCTCGGCCGCCGACACCAAGAAGGGGAAGCGGAATTCCCACTCGGCACCCACCGGCGGCTCGGGCTGCCAGCGCCGCACTAGATCGGGCACAGCAGTGCGAGCAGCCACCCGGGCCGGGTACACCGTGGACAGCAAGACCACGCCCATGACGATGAGCGCCGAAAACACGGCCGCCAAGGACGAATAGTTCAAGTTGAGTCCGCCTAGCATGTCCAAGTGATTCAGCACCAAACCCATCCCTTGCCCTCCCAAGTACCCCAGCGTAATGCCCAAGACTGCATAGGCACAGGCTTCGGCGATAAACAGCAGAGCGATGTGGGACGGGGCCAGCCCTACGGCCGCGTAGATGCCAATGTCCTTGAGGCGCTCGTACACCGTCCCTAGCATGGTATTGAGGACGATGAAGGCCGCGATGAGCATAGGTACGATCAGCACCCCTAAGCCCTTTATCGCCGTCGCCCCAATCGACGAATAGGCCCAGACGCCGATAGTCGAGGCTTCGTCCTGCCGCAAACCGACGAATAGGCTGACAGCCACCCGCAGCAGGAAGTCTTCCAACAGCGCTTGGGCCGCCCCAGAGTCCAATCGCTCCCGGTCAAAAGCAACGGCCACCGAGCGCAGCCGCCCCCCCATTTGGCGGACGATCTCATAGGGCGCAATGAGCACGTTGTCCGGCAATATGTGTACATAGGGGCGGTACTGGGAAGCGATGGTTGTCGTGGCCGCGCCCTGATTGAGCTGAAAGGTGCTGCCGGCGGTTCGAGACAGCTCAAAGTCCACCGGCGTCAGCGGCCCGTCGTCTAGGTCGCGGATGTCGTTGAAGACCTCTGGATCGAACAAACCGATCACAGTCAGCTCTTTGCCCATCACTTGCACTTGCGCTCGTCCCAAGTCGCCAGCATCCAAGCCCAGGGCCTCGGCCATCGGCAAGGGCAGCAGACAACTGGCCTCGGTCGCGGCGGTGAAAAAGCGACCAGCGGTTAAGGTCTGCTCAATCCCTGTGATGTCGGTTTCCTCGGGACTTAGGCCGAGCAAGCCGTAAGTCCGCACCAACTGTCGCCCGGACGCGGCTTCGAGATACGTTTTTTTGTCTTCCTGCAAAATGAACCAGTTGCGGGAGCTGATCGGGCCGACCGCGGCAAAGTGAGAGCGGATGTAGTCCAACATGGGCTGGCCTAGGGGATTCCAAGCCCGGTTGCGGACCAAGATGCCCTCGTACTCACCCTCGTGTTCGAGAGATAGCGAGATAAAGCGCGCCCGACTCTCGTATGAGGCAAACGAAAGCACCGTAAACGTCAGCAACACCAAGGTCGTCAAGGTCAGGCCGGTGCGCAGTTTGCGCCGCCGCATATTGGATATGCCCAGCATGAACGCGGCATGGGCCACGCTGAAACGCCGCATCTCAACGTGGTGGATCCGGTCGCCGCGCTCCTTCATAAAACTGTTGAAGCGGCTGATGATGAGGACGAGAACGAGACTGGCCATGGCCATGATAGCAAAGGCCAGCAGGATGACCAGTGGATGGGCAATGGCAAAGGCGGGATGCACCTGAGACACCGCGAGCCAGACCACGGCCAATAACGCGCCAAAACCTGTCAATTGTCGCGTGATCTGCGTCGCTCCTAACAGCAGGCGCTCACCCAAAAAAGCCGCGGGAATGAGCAGCGCTAAAAAGAACACCATGCCCTTTATGACATCGTTCAAGGTCGCCATGGCCTCGGGATAGACTTGGTTTTCCAATCCCAGCGCCACCCGCAGATGGGCCACATAGCGGCTCCACTCTTTTTGGCGTGCGGCCTCTTGGGCGGCTTCGAGGACTTGGGCGGTGCGCTGATGCAGGCGCTGCAAGTGCTGGTTTTCAATGGCGTGGTCGCGCATGGTCTGCAGCCGATCCTCGTCGAGACGCCACATATCCCAAGCAGCCTGCAACAGCGTCGGCACCAGCCGCTCTTCGGCTAGGAAAAACCCCTCGCCATTGGGTCGGCTATCGGGGATGCCGTTGTTGAGTAACAATAGTTGGCGGCCCGCCAGTATCTTGATGCGATTTTGCGGATCGGCGTCCTGCGGCCCGAATACCACCCCGGCCGCTTCGTCGAGGCTGCTGCCCAGCGCGTAGCCGTATTGGCGCGGGGCGGTGTCGTAGCGGTTGAGTACGGTGATGCCGCCCAAGAAATTGAGCGAGCGCGGATTAATGAGGCCGTAAAAAGGACGGCTCAGACAGGGGAACACCACCACCGATTTCTCGGTAAGTGCCCATTGGACAGTGATAGGGATGGAGCCGTCGGGCAGCGGTTTCCCGTGGAATCCCTCCGCCCTTTTGCTCAGATCAGCGGCATAAGTAATAGCCCCGTCGTGCGGGTCCAAGACGTACACGTTGGTGCGGTATTGAGCTTGCGGCAGCCCCGTTATGAGCAACTCCCCCTCGTCGTCGCTTAGATGAACTTGGGCCGTGCGCACCCCTTTGATGGCTTTGCCCGCGGTCGCCCATTGCCGTCGCACTACAGCTACCGCATCGGCCACTGGCCGGTCCGGCGTTTGCGAGCGGCGCGGAAAGGTCCGCACCTTGAGGCGC
>VXZF01000631.1 GCA_009845645.1 Gemmatimonadota bacterium
ACCGGTAATGAGTATATTCATGGCATCCCCTTCTGTTGTTGTGCTATTTGACGAGTAGTGAGGTCTTTCATACTCTCAAATTCAAGCCTTTGAAACCAAATAATTTTTCCTAAAGAGAAGACTTTGAGTCCTCTTACGCAATCTATTATTCCCAAGGACATCCACCCGGCCTACCCCCATGCTATCCCCGCCGAGGCTGTGCGCTCGAAGTTGGTGGAATTGCTCGGTCTAGAAGAGATTCCTGTCGCGATTGATTATATCACAGAGAGTCGGCAAGAAGAGGATGGACTTTGCATTATGCAGGTGAGGTACGAGAATTCGCTGGGCGAGACTGTGCCGGGAGTTCTCATGGTGCCGCAGGAAGAATTGGCGCACCGACGGCCTGGTATTGTCTGCGTTCCCGGTACTGGGGGGACGGCCGACGAGATCGCTCACACGCGCTTTTTTATGGAACAGAAGCTGATGGGCTGGGCGCGCGAATTGGCGCGCCGGGGCTTTGCAACGCTGGCCATTTCCCCCAAAGGATGCGAGATGCGGCGCAGCAGCCTCGCAGAGTGGGCGACCGAAAACAAGCTGCTGGTGCCGTACGGTCGCACGCAAATGGGCGTACTGGTCGAAGAAACCCTCAAAGGGGCGCGTCTTTTGGCCGCTATCCCGGGAGTGGATGCCAACCGGATCGGGCTGACCGGGATGTCGCTGGGCGGCAATGCGACTTGGTATGCGATGGCGTGCGCTCCGTGGATTTGGGCCGGGGTGCCCGCATGCGGCGGGGTGGGCAGCATGGCGCGGGTAATCCACCACACTGCTGCCGACCGTACCGCCGACCGCCACAGCGCCTATTATTTTATCCCCCATCTACTGCGCCATTTTGACCACGCCGCAATCGTCGCGGCCTGTATGCCGCCGCGCCCTTTTATGATGATCGCCCCGACCGAGGACGAAGACATGCCCCGCGAGGGCGTTGACGAGTTGATCCCGGTCGTCTCCGAGGCATACGCAGAGGCGGGCTATCCAGAGCGCTTCCGGGTCTACCAGCCAGAGGGCAATCACGCCTTCCTCGTCGAATACTTTGAATGGATGGCCGACTGGTTCCGCTTGGCTAGCCAATCCTGATTTACTCTGCGTTGGCCTCGATCAACACCTGAATTTTTACTTCGTCTCCGAGCACGGCGCTGAAGCGTTCCCAGCTATTGACTCCGTAATCGGAGCAGAGGATGGTAAAATTCGTTTCTAAGCCGATCTGCGCCTTGCCGCTCCGCGGATTGGTGCCGGTGCCGAGGATCTCGACGGACAGGGTGACCTCTTTGGTGGTGCCGTGCATGGTCAGCTTGCCCTTTACGCTGAGGGTGTTTTCGTCCGCGCTGGTCACCTCTGTAGATTCGAAGGTGATGGTGGGATACTCTTCGGCCCCGAAAAAGTCGTCGCTTTGCAGGTGGCCATCGCGGCGTTCGTTGCCGGTGTCGATGCTCTTGACTTGAATGGTGCCGGAGAAACTGGAGGCTGCGGGCTTGGCGGCGTCGTAGCTGATGGTGCCGCTGAAGTCACCGAAACGGCCTTTGGTGCGGCCGACGAGGTGGCGAATGCTGAAATCGACCGAAGAGTGCGAAGCATCGACCACGTAGGTCTCTGCCAAAGTCGCCTCGGCGGTGAGAGCGAAGGTTAGAGCGGCGACCCACACGAAACGGAGTGCATTAGAGCGAGTCATGGAGTTCTCCTTGGCTATTGATGTGAGAGTGAATCAGGCATTTTTATCTAAGATGCCTTTTGCTATACTAAAAATCTGGCGCAGTAAAATGTGAACTCATAGCAGCCGGGGCAAGTTCCCCGGCAGGAGACGGCGATGATCAATTTCCCCCGTTCGTCCTTTACTTGGAAGGCCCATCCTTGGAAGCCGGACCCTTATTACAAGTGGCCCGGCGGCTTCGTCGGCGAGCACGGTCAGGTCTATCACGTGCGTTTTACCTTAGAGGCCCGTTGCGTTTTGCGCGACAGTGGCGGGGCCGAGTTGGCTGAACTCTTTTTGGGCGCGCCCTGCCGCAGCGAATACACCATTGCCAGCGAAAACCTGTTCCAGATCCCCAGCGGCGAGTGGCGGATGGCCTTTAGCCGCTCCTCAATTCCGGCGATTGCCCAGCGGCCAAGTACGGAGCCTGAAGCAGTCAGAGCTCGCTCGCTGGCAGATGCGTATCAGGATTACACTATCGACATCCGCTCCTATCCCGCATCCGAGGCGCTGGAGGAAGCCGACGCCATTGCGGCCTCGACCTTTGCCGGCGACGCGCAAAACGCCCGCTCGGTGTATCAGGACGCAGCGAGTGGAATTGAGGTCGAGCTCGAATATCCGATCAACGTCATGAACCTCAACGCTGCCGATGGTCAGTACCAGATATGTACCGGCCCGGTACTGCTGCCGGATCTGGCTACTTGGGATGGAAGCGATGTACATCGGGTGTTCGTCGCCCATGCGGCCTTCTCGCGCCGCGACCGGGTGGAGTTTATTTTGCGACGTCCGGTACAAGCCGCGCCCGAGGAGCGAGCTTGGCTCGATGCGCCCCGGGGCCGCGATCGGTTGGAGTTGCTCGATCCCAATAACCCGCCCCCTAGCTATCCGCCCGAACGGGCTCAGCCGCTAGTGTACAACGAGACTTGGGATCTGGCCGCGCACAACGCAGTGTTGCGGGCCGATTGATTTCGACCACAAAGGAGATTGCTCATGTATCGCGCCGCAGTTATCGGCCTAGGCTGGATGGGCCTGCTCTACGATTTGGCCAGCCGGATCGGAGACCGCTTTGAAATCGACGATATCGACCGGCCCACGCCGCCGTTGGACATTCATCGCAAATTCCACCACTACGACCACCCCGGCGACGAGGGCAATCCCACCTCGTATGCCGAGGCACTGTGGGATCGGCCCGAGGTGGAGACGGTCATTGCCGCCGACCGCGATCCCAAGCGGCTGAAAGCCTATGGCGAGCGCTATGGGATTGAGGCGCTCTACGAGGACGCCGAGGCCATGCTGCGAAAGGAGCGGCCAGATATCGTCGCGGTGTGTACCAATACCAAATACCGCGCGCATTTTACCTGTCTGGCCGTCGAGTGCGGGGCCAAGGGCATCGTCACGGAAAAGCCGATGGTGCATACGCTAGAGGAAGTGGACCGGATGGTGGGGACTTGCGCCTTGGCGGGAGTGCCCCTGTGTTGCGGGGCGATTACCACGACCCATCCTTCGTTTGCGCGGGCCAAAGCGCTGCTTGCAGAAGGGGCGATTGGAGAACTGGTGTCAATCGAGGCTCCGAACGCTGGGGCGCAGCATCAGAAC
>VXZF01000503.1 GCA_009845645.1 Gemmatimonadota bacterium
CGCCTATATGCAGCGCTGCGGCCTAGACGGAATCATTGCTAGTTCTCCGGTCAATATCACCTATTTCACCGGTTACCATTGCTGGTTGGACGGGCAGTTCAAGGAATTCATGGTCAAGCCCGGCGGCAGCGGCGATTTGCTGCCCGCGTTTGCCTTATATCGGCCGGAGGGACGCCCCGGCCTGACCGTGTCGGCGCTATTGGCGGTCAATGCCTTGGACTTGCCCGTGGATTTGTGTCCTTGGGGCGATGCGGCTCTTGAGTGGGGCACGCCCTTGGAGCCGATGGACGAGGCACAGCAGCGCTTGTGGCAGCAGTTGCGAGCGATGCGTTCAGAGACGACGGCAGTGGATGCCTTAGTACATCTGGTGCGGCAAGCGGGCTTGGCCGAGGCGCGGTTGGGCTTGGAGACGGAAGGCGTACCAGCTCCTCTGTTGGCCGCAGTGCGAGCGGCTTTGCCCAAAGCCGAACTAGTCGATTGCTCCAACGTGATCCGCCTAATCCGCATGGTTAAGAGTCCCGCCGAACAGGCGCTGTTGGCCGAGGCGGCGCGCATTGGCGAACAAGCTGCCGCCGCTGCTTTTGCCGAGGCCCGGCCCGGCGTGCGCCTGCTCGATATGCAGCAGCGCTTCCGGGCCGAAGTCGGGCTTTTGGGCGCGGATATCGATCACTTTGCCTACGGCATTCGGGGCCTGGGGCTGGCCACGGAACCGGACTACGCCTTGATAGAAGGTGACGCCCTGTACGTGGACTACGGCTGCCTGTACCGCAACTATTGCTCGGACAGCGGAGTGACGCTGGCGGTGGGTGGGCTAGAAGGCGAATGGGTCGGCAAATACCAAGCGTTGTACGAGTGCATGCAGGCCGGACAAGCCGCTTTACAAGTCGGTGCCAAGGCCTCGGACGCACCGCAGGCTATGGGAGAGGTTCTCGGCGAACGCGGCGTGGCGGCCTCTTTCCCCCACGGCCACGGCATCGGCCTAGAAGTGCGGGACTATCCCATCTTAGTGCCGGACAAGGGCGGCCGCATCGCCGACGAATGCGTTGACGAGGCCGCAGACTTGCCGCTGGAGGCCGGCATGGTGCTCAATCTGGAGGCGATGATCTTTGCGCCGGGGCGCGCTTCTTTGCACATGGAGCAAAGCTTTGTCGTCGAGGCCGACGGCAACCGGCCCTTAGTGGAACAGGACCGCGCACAGCCCGTGGTGCCCTAACCCGCCAATCCCTCGGGCAAGGTCTCGATATAAGCACCAATCTCGTCGCGCACTCGCCGATACGCCTCCAGCGCTTCTTCTTCACTACGCGCATTCCGCGCCAACTTCGGCGGATCGTCAAAGGCCCGGTGGACCACCCGGGCGCGCCCCGGAAAAACAGGACACTGTTCGGCCGCGTGATCGCAGACTGTGACCACCCAGTCGAAGTCGATGTGGCGAAGCTCGTCAACGTGCGTCGATTGCTGGTCCGAAATATCAATGCCGACCTCGGCCATCACTTGCACGGCGTTGGGGTTGAGGCCGTGGGTCTCGATTCCGGCTGAGTAGGCTTCAAACTGATTGGATTTTAGCGCGCGGGCAAAGCCTTCGGCCATTTGACTGCGGCAGGAGTTGCCAGTGCAGAGAAAGAGAATTTTGGTCATGGGTAGTAGAGGCCGTCTTAATCGTACAGCCACGCGATCGGCCGGATGACAATCTTGCGGTGGCGCGGCCACGAGGGCGGATCTGTAGAAGCATCCAGTTGCGGGCCGAAATCGTAGAGCAGTACCACTTCATCCCCGAAGAAATGCGCGTTCGGATACGACACATAGATCATGTCCGTCGGCAGCTCGCCAAGCTCTTTCTCGCCGCGCACCATACCGATTTCGTCGTCGGGGGCAACACGGTCCGATCTATCCGCCGGACCACCTACTTCGAGCGTCTTAAAGTTCCTCCAACTAACCCCGTCATCCGTCGAAATGGCGAGCGATAAACGCGAGCGGCGAAAGCCACGGCGGATCTCGTCGCCGCTTACCTGATTCCACACGCAGAGCAGATCGCCCGTAGTTGGGATCGTGCGCAGGCGGCATGGCGAATACGAGCTGGCCAGTTCCGTCGGCTGCGGCAACGACCAAGTGATTCCCTCATCCTCGCTGATGCTCTGGTACAGGCGGCCCAGCGTCGTGCGGAACATCATCAGGAGCCGACCATCGCTCAGTTGGACGGCACCGGGTTCGTCGCATGGCCACATGCCGCCGTACCCGTCTTGGTGCCAAATCACGATGTCCTGCGGGCCCCGTTGCCAAGTGGCACCTTCGTCGTCCGAAAAGTACACTTGGCTCGTGTCAATCTCCGGACCGTGGGCGTGGCCTTCTGTCTTGAAACGCTTCCCTTGGAAGGTGCCGTGAGCACCAGCGCCCTTCAGTTCTGGAAACGTGCAGGGCGGACAAAACCGCGTGGGTAAAACCAAGCGGCCCGACCGGAGTTGGAAGAGTACGTCGTGATAGTTGCTCGCGGTCTCACCGGGTAGGTTGATGGCAGTCTCTTCTGACCACGACCCACCTTCGTCACCAGAGGTGCGAAAACAGAGCACATAGCCGGCCAATGTTCCACCGCCTGTACCACTAAAGCGACCATAGAGGAGACCAAGCCAACCCGACTGCAACCGCACCAAGCAGGTTGGATCGCCGGTCCCAACGATAGGCTCGCCACATGTCTGAAGAGGTTCACTCTCCGACCAAGTTCGCCCCCGGTCCTTGGAGTAACTAACATTCAATCCCGACCAAACCAGCATCCAGCGCCCGTCCTTCAATTCGACCATACCCCCGTGCGCTTGCGGGGCGCGGCCTGCAAACATCTTAGAATTTGTCATTATGCGTGTCCTTTCTCGATGGCTAACTTAAGGAGTTATGAGCCGACCACCTACCGCCAAATTAGTCTGAAGCCTACAGGCCCCCAAAAATGATATTTTCTAAGCGGATTCCCATAGTACTCTCGTTAGTACTCGCTGTTTCTATTCCAGCAGCATCGACTGCAGAAGAAACTCCTCCTCCAGGGCACAAAATCCACCGCTCCATCCCTCCGCCGGGTGCCAAAACCCACGTAGTGATTCCAGGGAAACGGTTCCACGCCGGCGGATTCAAACGCTGGCTCTACGGCAGCGAGTACCGCGATCTCTGGGCTACTCCCATTGAGGTTACAGTCCTTGATCTCGACCGCGGAGGCGGAGGCTTGACGCCGCTTCGCACCGGCGGAGCCGGGCAGTCCATCTCTCTTCACTTCACAGGGCAAGATGGCCGCCGCTATACGGTTCGCTCCTTGGATAAAGATCCTATGAAAAGAA
>VXZF01000576.1 GCA_009845645.1 Gemmatimonadota bacterium
AGTGGAAGCGCCCGACTTGGGAAGACATGAAGCGGGTGCGGAAGCTCTACGACGGGGTCGAACTCTAAAATTTTTTGGAGCTAAACCATGACCCAGAGTCCAACGGAGGCACAGGATCTCGGACGGATGCCGCCGCAGGCCGTAGAGGTCGAGCAGGCCGTGCTCGGGGCGATGATGCTAGAGCAACGGGCTATTGTCCGCGCCGTTGAAATCCTCGACGAAAGCTGTTTCTACCACGCTCCGCACAGCCGGATATTCGCGGCCATGACCGACCTTTTTGAGCGGGGCACGGCGGTCGATCAGCTAACCTTGACCGAGGAACTCAAGCGCCGCGGCCAACTCGACGACGTCGGCGGGGTCGTTTATCTGGCCAAGCTAGGGTCTGAAGTGGCCACGACGGCCAATATCGACTATCACGCGCGGATCGTTTTGGAGAAGGCACTCAGCCGCAAGTTGATCGAAACTTCTAGCGAAGTCATTGAGCGAGCGTACGCGGCTGACGAGGATGTCCAGACCCTGATCGACAATGCCGAGCAGAAGCTTTTCACCCTGAGCGAAAACCAAATCGGCGAGGGTTTTGAGCTGCTGGAGAAGGTGATGGGCGAAACCTTCGAGCACCTCGAGCACGTCCACGCGGGGGCGGGCACGGTCTTGGGGGTGGATACGGGTTTTGCCGATCTCAACGAGCAGATGTCGGGTTTTCAGAAGGGCGATCTGGTCATCCTCGCGGCGCGGCCCAGCGTCGGCAAGACGGCGCTGGCGCTGACGCTGGCGCGCAACGCGGCCGTGGATGCTGGAGTTGGGGTGGCGATTTTCAGCTTGGAGATGTCTAAGATGCAATTAGCTCAGAGACTGCTCAGCGCGGAGACCAAGGTTGATTTGCACAAGCTCCGCACTGGCCGGCTGCGCGAAGAAGACTGGATGCACCTAACGCACAATATCGACCGCTTGGCTCAAGCGCCCATCCACATCGACGACACACCCGGTATCTCAGTGCTCGAAGCGCGAGCCAAGGCGCGGCGGCTGCAGCGCGAGTACGGGATCGGCATGGTCATAATCGACTATCTGCAACTTATGAGTGGACATGCTAGGGCACAGAGCCGCGAACAGGAGATCTCGCATATCTCGCGCGGCCTCAAGGCCATGGCGAAAGAATTGGATGTGCCGGTCTTGGCCTTGTCGCAGTTGTCGCGCGCCGTAGAAAGCCGCACGGACCGGAGGCCGCAGCTATCGGACCTGCGGGAGTCGGGCAGCTTGGAGCAGGACGCCGATGTGGTGATGTTCATTTATCGCCCAGAGATGTACGATCTCAAGTCCCCAGACGGTGAGAGTCTGGAGGGCCTTGCTCAGATCATCATCGGCAAGCAGCGCAACGGCCCGGTTGGTTCGGTGGATTTGATGTGGAACAAGGAAAGTGCCACGTACGAGGCGATGGCACCTGGATGGCGGACGGGGCCGGAAGAGTACTAGTCGGTCCCCATGTTCATCGACGAAATGACCATCACGGTGGAGTCGGGTAGTGGCGGCAATGGCTGCTGCTCGTTCCGGCGCGAGAAGTTCGTGCCGCGCGGCGGGCCGGACGGCGGCGATGGTGGCGACGGCGGCGATGTAATTTTCCGCGTTGATCCTCAACTTAACACATTGCACGATTTTCGCTACCAACGCCACATCCGCGCTGGTCGCGGTGCCCACGGCGAGGGCAAGCGCCGGACGGGTCAGCGCGGCGAGCACGCGATTATCTGCGTGCCGCCGGGCACGATCTTGCGCGACGCAAAGGGAGCGCTGATCCGCGACATGGTTGAGGATGGGCAGGAGTTGGTGCTGCTGGCGGGTGGGCGCGGGGGCCGAGGCAATGCTCGCTTTGCCACGCCTCGCTTTCAGGCTCCACGGCGCGCCGATCCCGGACGAGAGGGCGAGCAAATGATGGTGCGGCTCGAGCTGAAGTTGCTGGCGGATGTGGGGCTGGTGGGCTTTCCCAATGCGGGCAAATCTACGCTGCTATCGCGGCTTTCCGCGGCCCGTCCCAAAATTGCCGACTATCCCTTTACGACTTTGGAGCCAAACTTGGGGATTGTGCAGTGGGCCGAGGGCGAGAGTTTTGTGTTGGCCGACTTGCCTGGGCTGATCGAGGGGGCGCACGCGGGCAAGGGCTTAGGCATGCGCTTTCTGCGCCACATCGAGCGCACGCGCATTCTGCTGTTTGCCATTGATTGCACTAGTCCGGATCCGCGCGGCGAGCTGGAGGCCCTTCGCCGTGAGTTGGATGCTTTCGACGAGGGGATGCGGCACAAGCCCGCTGGCATTGCGCTGACCAAGGCCGATTTGCTGGGGCCGGACGCGGAATTTGAAGATCCTTTTGCCGATTTGCGTGCGCCGCGCTTTTTGGTTTCGGCCGTCAGCGGTCATGGGGTGCCTGAGATGCTGCGCGGTGTGGGGCAGGCGGTGAAGAAGTTGCGCGCTGACGAAGTGGGGAAGGACAGACCATGAGGGACTTCGCGGCACTCTGAATCGCGTTTTTCAATTCTTTAGGGCAATCCTGAAGAATTTTTTATACGCGTCCTTCAGCTAAAGCCAAGAAAACGCCGCGCGGTCTCGCCCATGATGAGCTGGCGCTGATTGCTGCTCAGGTCGGGCAGCAGGTGATCGAGCACCTCGACGCATTCACCGTAGCCGGGGTCGGCTACAATCCAGGGAAAATCCGAAGCCCACAGCAGGCGTTCGGCACCAAAGGCAGACAGCAGGCTGCGGTGCCAAGCGGCTAAGTCGGGATAGGGATAGGCCGCCTTGCTCATGGCGTATTGGCCCGACAGGTGGACGCAGACGTTGGGCGAATCGGGCGCGGGGCCGAGGAATCCGGTCGGCGGCGGCATTTCCACGTCGATTTGCGGACGGCCCTTGGCATCCCAAGTGAATCGATCTTCGCGTGGACAGACCATGAGGTGATTGATCACGACGCGCACTTGGGGAAAGTCCGCGAGGAACTGGGGCACTAGCGGAGCGGAGGTGGCGCGCAAATAGAGCCAGAGCACGTAATCTTTGCGGGCGGCGTGTTCCCATATCGGACGGGAAAAGTCGCCGAGCGCGCGGAGCCGGAAGCCGATGATCGAGCCGTCTTCGGCGAGGCGATCCATGTGGTCGGCGGGCGCGGGCGCGTCGGGCGGTATCAAGCCGATGCCCAAGAAGCGGTCGGGATAGGTGTGCAGGCAGTGTTGTAAATAGGCGTGATGCGCGAGGCTGGTGCCGCCGGTTTGCACGAGCACGGCCTTGTCGATGGCGTGGTCGGCCATGTGCGCCAAGAGATCCTCGACAGG
>VXZF01000173.1 GCA_009845645.1 Gemmatimonadota bacterium
AAAGAAGAGTGGTTTCTTTGCCGCCCAAACGCCCAAAAAAAATGAACGGCAATGGCTAGAATATCCTAGAGGATTATAGAACAATGCCTAGGGCAAAACGCACTACCAAGACCTTCGAAGCCCTGCGGCATCCCGCTAACGGAGAGAAGACCGATGAAGACGACTATTGACATCCACGACGAGTTGCTGGCTCGGGCGAGGCAGTATGCGAGAAACACCGGGCGCTCGTTGCGCGCCGTAGTGGAAGAGGGCCTGCGCCAAGTGCTTCCCGCGCCTCTTTCCAGCAGCCGCTACCGTTTGCCCGACCTGAGCGAAGGCCAGATCGGCGCGGCTGATCCATTGGCAGGGTACTCATGGCAGGAGTTGCGCGGTATAATCTACGGAGAACCGGAGGAGCAGTGATCGCCGTTGATACGAATCTGCTGGTCTATGCCCACCGCCGGGAATCCGACGCGCACGGAATGGCTTTCGAGATGCTGCGGGCGCTTGCCGAGGGAGACTCAGGATGGGCGATTCCTTGGCCCTGCTGCTACGAATTCCTGAGCGTTGTAACTAACCGCCGGATTTGGAAGGAGCATGCCACATCGCCGGAACGGGCTTGGCAACAGCTCGACGCTTGGACCGCGTCGCCTTCAAATCGCCTCATCGGCGAGACTAATAACTTTCAGGCTGTATTGAAGGGCTTTGTCTGTCGCCCCGGGGTGAGTGGGGGCGTCATACACGATGCTCGGGTTGCTGCCATTTGCATCGCTCACGGTATCGAAGCACTGCTCACCCGCGATCGAGATTTCTCATTGTTCCCAGAGTTGAAAACACGCAATCCGTTTGAGTCATCAGTAGGGAGTGATTAAACCGTCCTAGGAATGTAAAACAATGCCCAGATCAAAACGTACTACCAAGACCGTTGAAACCCTGCGGCACGAGGACGCATCGCGGAAGAATATTCCCACGGCTGAGTATCAGGCGGTGATGGCGGAGGACGACCGGAATCCGATTAGGGTTGCGTATGAGCGGCGCAATCGAGATCTCGATCCGCAGCTTGTTTGGCGGGGGAAGGATGAGCAGAACTGGTCGGATTTGGTGGTGCAAGCGCCGCCGCTGTTCATTCAGGAGAAGGTGCATCCGAAGGTGTTGATTGACGATTTGCGGCAGCGGAGCAAGGAGACGGGGGACGGCGAAGCTAACTTGCAGACGGATTTGTTCGCGGATTTCAATGGGCTGCCGAGCGCGGATGCGCAGACGGAGTTTTACCAGCACGACGCCAACTGGTCGAATCGGATGATCTTAGGCGATAGCTTGCAGGTGATGGCGTCGCTGGCGGAGCGGGAGGGGCTGCGCGGCAAGGTGCAGTGCATCTACATCGACCCGCCCTACGGCATCAAGTTCAACTCCAACTTCCAGTGGTCAACGACCAGCCGCGACGTCAAGGACGGCAACGCCGGGCACATTACCCGCGAGCCGGAGCAGGTGAAGGCGTTTCGGGATACGTGGCGGGATGGGATTCATTCGTATTTGACGTATTTGCGGGATCGGCTGACGGTGGCGCGAGATTTGTTGACGGAGAGTGGGTCGGTGTTTGTGCAGATTGGGGACGAGAATGTGCATCGGGTGCGGGCGTTGATGGATGAGGTGTTTGCGGAGGACAACTTCATAACAGAGATAACTAATTCGACTACGACAAGTGCCTCAAGTCAGTTCATCGACACTGTGACTGATTTCATTCTTTGGTATGCGAAACGACGTGATAGTTGCAAGTTCCGAAATCTCTTTACGAACAAGTCCGACGGCGGAAGTACAGATCAACTTTATAGGCACACTTTTACAGGTGATGGTTGCATTCACCGAAACACAACAACCGAACAGTTCTCGCCGGATCAAAAACCAAGACTCTTCCGGATTGACCAATTGACTTCACAGACGCAGGCCTCAACGACGCAATACACCGCAAGATTTCACGGTCAGTCATATCCAGTAGGTAGAAGACAATGGTCCACTCCGATTGAAGGTATGACTCGTCTTATTAGGTCATCTCGCGTTATGGTGTCTGGATCATCCTTAGCATACGTGAGGCTACTGGATGATTATCCTGCGGTTCCTCTGCGGAACATGTGGACAGATACGGGCACCGGAAGTTTTACTGATCCGAAGGTCTATGTTGTCCAAACAAACGCCAAAATTGTTCAACGTTGCATGCTGATGACATCAGATCCCGGCGACCTCGTCCTCGACCCCACCTGCGGCTCTGGCACCACCGCGTACGTCGCCGAGCAGTGGGGCCGCCGCTGGATCACCATCGACACCTCCCGCGTCGCCCTCGCGCTGGCCCGCGCCCGCGTCATGGGCACACGCTATCCCTACTACCTGCTCGCCGACAGCCGCGACGGCCAAATCAAAGAAGCCGCGCTCGCCCGCAAAGCCCCCTCGGAAGCGTCCACGTACAACGACATCCGCCATGGCTTCGTGTACGAGCGCGTCCCCCACATCACCCTCAAGTCCATCGCTAACAACGCCGAAATCGACGTAATCTATGAGAAATTCCAAGAAACGCTGGAGCCGCTGCGGGCGAAATTGAACGACGCGCTCGGCACATCCTACGAGGAATGGGAAATCCCCCGCGACGCCGCCGACGCTTGGCCCGAGGAGGTCAAAAGAATTCACACGGACTGGTGGGAACAGCGCATCGCCCGGCAAAAGGAAATCGACGCTTCCATCGCCGCCAAAGCCGACTACGAATACCTCTACGACAAGCCCTACGAAGACAACAAAAAAGTCCGCGTCGCCGGCCCGTTCACGGTGGAAAGCCTGTCGCCGCACCGCCTGTTAGGCGTCGATGAAGACGACGAACTCATCGACAACGTCGCCGAAGCCAAGTTAGGGTACGGCGAAAAGCAGGACTTCGCCGAGATGATCCTCGACAATCTCAAAACCTCCGGCGTCCAACAGGCGCACAAAGACGACCGCATCTCGTTTTCCGGGATTAGACCCTGGCCCGGCTACCACGTCTGCGCCGAAGGAACCTACGTCGAAGGCAACGGCGACTCGGGCGCTGAGAAACGCGCCGGCATCTTCGTCGGCCCGGAATTCGGCACCGTCTCCCGTCCCGATCTCGTATCAGCGGTGCGCGAGGCCGCGGACGCCGACTTCGACGTGCTGGTCGCCTGCGCCTTCAACTACGACGCCCACGCCTCGGAGTTCAACAAACTCGGCCGCGTCCCCGTCCTCAAGGCCCGCATGAACGCCGACCTGCACATGGCCGACGACCTCAAAAACACCGGCAAAGGCAACCTCTTCGTCAT
>VXZF01000705.1 GCA_009845645.1 Gemmatimonadota bacterium
AGGAGGATGGCCGTTTGGTCGGGGCCGCCGCCGCGCACGTACAGGCCGCTGCTGATATCCGACGCCGACTGGATGCCCGGCAGCAGTTGCAAGCTGCGGAGGAGATCGGCTTCGCCGACAGCCGGCATTTGCTGCAATGGCTCGACCTGTAGGGCGATAAAACTGCTCTGGGTGGCCTGCTCCAGCTCTTCGCTGCGCTCGGCCTCCACCACGACCTCTTCGCCAATATCTACCGGCTTAGGTACCAGCGCTACATCGAACCGCACGGCCTCGTCGGTGCTAAAACTCAGCGTGTCCCACCGGGTCTGGTAGCCGATGTGCGACGTGTTCACCACGTGCGTGCCAGCCGGCACTTGCTTGATGGCGTAGTAGCCGCTGTTGTTGCTAGTCGCTCCGAGCTGAAGCTCCTCCACTACGACGACTGCCAAGATCAGGGCTTCGCCGTTGTCGGCGTCGGTTACAAAGCCGCTCAGGGTCGCCGCCTGTGCCGCGCCCGCCGCCAGCAGCCACACGACCGACAGCACCCGTAAGCCGCTCCGCCCTTTTTGCGCGGTCTTGCGAATCTCTGTCATACTTTGCTCAAACCTACTTGAAATATGAGTGGCGTCTCCAGAATTGGGGATGCCATTCGCGTTAAAAAAACATATTGAGGGAGTTGCACCCTTGCAAAAGCGCGCACAGAATCCGGTCTCGCTGCTAAAAAGAGAAGTTGAAGCCGAGCGTGGGGATTATGGGCAATTGTTTAATCTTGCGCGGATCGACTTCGGGATCGACTGAATCAAGCTGCACAAACCACTCGTTGCGGCGGCTATATACATTGAATACCTGCACGTAGAACTCGCTGTTGGCTCCCCACAGCCCGAACGACCGGCTGGCGCTGACATCGAGGCGGTGATAGGGTTGCAGGCGGGCGCTGTTGCGCTGGACAGGAGACTCGGAAACCGGTGTAAATGCCTGCCCAGTGGCATACGCTAGGTTCGCGCCGAGCCGCCATGCGCCCACTTTGTAGGAGGCGACAAAAGACAGGTCGTGGCGGCGGTCGTGCTTGGGGAGAAAAGGCTGGCCATCGTTGAGTTCGGGGAAGGTGCGCCGCGTCCAACCGAGCGCGTAGCCGATCCACCCGGTGAGCGCGCCGGTGCGCCGCTGTAAAAAGATCTCGACCCCCCTCGCCCAGCCCGTGCCGCCGCTTTTGAACACCGCTTCCGAGTGCGTGGCCTCATTGTCATCAGGCAGTTCGGTATCCACGATTACTAGGTTGGCGAGGTCCGTGTAATAGGCATCCACGGCAAGCTGATAGCGCGGCGAAGGGGTCCACTCGACGCCGGTGACGACCTGATAGGATCGCCCTGGCTCGACAGTGTCGTCCAAAGGCACCCAGAAATCGCCGCCGCTGAAGGCTTCGGTGGTGATCAGTTGCAGGTGTTGGCGATACACTCCGCCGGCGGCTTTGACGCGGATTTTGTCGCTCAACGCTTGGCTCAGGGACATCCGAGGGGTGAAATGCCAGCGGTCTCCTGTGCTGAAGTACGTCCCCCGTCCGCCTAGCTGCATCTGCGTGGTCGGCCCAAGCCGCCATTCGTCCTGCACGTAGCCTTCCAACAGCACTGGCTCTTGGCGCAAGTCGAGCTGGGTCCGCTCGTTGAAAGACCGGACAAAGTGAAACTCGAATAAGGTGGCCAACAATCCTAAAGAAAGTGTGTGATGGCGGTTAGCGAAGTAATCCACGTCGCCTTTGAGCGACAGGTCGCGGATGCTGTTGGCGATGCGGACGGGCGCGTCGAGGAAACGGAGCGCAACGATGCTTTCGTATTCTGAACCGGCGGCCGTGAAGTGGCCGAACAGGGCCGGCGAGAACGCGCGCGTCCAGCGCGCAGTCAGGGCGCGGTTGCCCCAGCGCAGATCGACGAAAGACTCTTCGTCGTCTTCTAGGTCAATCCGCAGGTCGTCTTGTCCCCAGTATGTGCTCGCGGTGTAGGTATCGTCGCCTCGCCGCTGGTTGATGTTGCCGTTGAGGTCGTAGAAGTAATAGTTCAAGGGGATGTCCTCCCCGCGTGCGCGGAGGGCGCTGAATACGCCGTCCAAGTAGGTGCGGCGACCGGCCAGCATCCACGACCCCTGTCCGACGGGTCCCTCTGTGAGTAAGCGCCCCGAAATCAGGCTCACGCCGCCGCGTCCACTAGTCCGCTTGCGGTTGCCTTCGCGGTTGCTCACGTCGAGCACCGCCCCGAGCGTGCGGCCGTACGGAGCGGGATAGGCTCCCTTGTACAGATCGACCTTCTTAATGGCGTCTGGGTTGAAAGTCGAGAAGAGGCCAAACAGATGGGAGGGGTTGTACAGAGGGCTTTGGTCGAGCAAGATGGCCGTTTGGTCGGGGCCGCCGCCGCGCACGTACAAGCCGCTGCTGATATCCGCAACCGCTTGGACGCCCGGCAGTAGCTGTAAGCCGCGCAAGAGATCGGCCTCGCCGAGAGCGGGCATCTGCTGTACAGGCTTGACGCGGAGGCTGATGTGCTCGGCCTCCACCGAGACCTGCTCGCCCAGGTCCACCGGCTTGGGCACTAGCGCCAAGTCGAGCCGCACGGCCTCGTCCGCGCCGAAGCGCAGCGTGTCCCGCCGGGTCTGATAGCCTAGGTGAGACGCGCTTACTATGTGCGTGCCAGCCGGTACTTGCACGACTGCGTAGTAGCCGCTGGTGTTGCTGACCGCTCTGAGTTGAAGTTCTTCAATTGCGACGGTGACGCGGGTTAGAGCTTCGCCGCTGTCGGCATCGGAGACAAAGCCGCTTAGGGTCGCCGCTTGTGCCGTCCCCGCCAACAGCAAACACGCCGCCAGCGCTCGCCTACAATTTTTTTGCAATCTCACCTGTTTGTTATCTCACTGACGTTGCGCATCGGTATGTAGAGAAACATATCGACATATTGAGCGGGTTGCACCCCGAATAGCCGCCAAAATCGGTCGCGCTCTATGCTGGTCTCTTAAGACTTCGTATCTTTCGGGGCCTTGCTACTACAACATACAAAGGACGGATCTATGACCACCGACCGCATTTTTCACCGCGTCATTACCGACAACTGGCCGCAGATTTCTCACGGCAAAGACTGCTATCTCTACGCCGAAGACGGCCGCGCGTACCTCGATGCCTGCGCTGGCGTCCACGTGGTCTCCATCGGCCACGGCGTCCCAGAGATAGCTGAGGTCATGCGGGAGCAGGCGAACAAGGTCAGCTTTACCTACGCCCGCTTCCTCACCCAACCGCAAATCGACCTCGCCGACAAAATTGCCGCCATAGCCCC
>VXZF01000760.1 GCA_009845645.1 Gemmatimonadota bacterium
TTCGCGGCCTGCGTCTTTTGTTAATAATTGACTGGGTTTGTTTTTCTTTGGTTTCTTTCTGTTGTTTATACGGTTTTTTTGTGGGGTTTATTGGCGGGGGCCGCGGCCGGCGACTGCCCATTCTTCGACGACCTCGCCGTTGCGGAGGGCGAAGAGGCGGTCGTGGAGGTTGGTGGTCATCCCGCCGTGCAGGGGGATGAAAGAGAGGATATCGCCTACGTTGACTGGGCGGTCGGCGGCGGTGATATCGACGTGGCCGTGCTCGACGGACATGCCTTTGAGAAAGAGCTCAGGCTGTTCGAGGCAGTAGCCATAAGGGGTCGGCGGGTAGCTGGTGAAGGCCTTCTGGCCGGCATCGACGATGGCTTGCCCCGGGCGGGAGGTGCTGACCACGGTGACGACCAAGCGCAGCGGACAGCGGGTGGGGTCGAGGTCTTCGCGCTTGCCCACGCGGGTCATGCCCTCATAGGCGTACGAGCCGATGCGGGTCTCGGTGCAGCCGAGGGATTTGGAGATGGCTTCGCTGCCAGTGCCGCCGCCGCTGATGATGTGCAACGGCAGGCCGCTTTTGTGCGCTCCTTCGCGCACTTCGTCGAGGAAGGGACGGACGCGCTCGCTGCTGGGATAGGTCATCACGCCGGTAAAATCCAGTCCCGGTAGCTGGTCGATGTGCTGGGCCAGCGCGAGGGTGTCGGCGGGCGATTGGGTGCCGACGCGGCCGCCGCCGGTGTCCATTTCGACGATCACGCGGATGCGGCAACTGGCGGCCGTGGCGGCCTGTGAGAGTCCGTCAACGGTGGCTGCGGAGTCGGCAGCCACCGTCAGGGTGCTCTTGCCGCTTTGGATCAGGCGCGTCAGGCGGGCTAGCTTGGGCTGGCCGACGATGTTGTAGGGAATCAGGATGTCTTGGATGCCTCCGTCGGCCATGGCCTCGGCCTCGCCTAACTTCTGGCTGACGATGCCAATGGCCCCCGCGGCGATTTGCATGCGCGCAATGGCCGGCGTCTTGTGGGTCTTGGTGTGGACGCGCAGGCTGATTTCGAGTTGGTCGCAGGCGTTTTGCAAGTCGCGGATGTTTTTTTCTAGCACGTCGAGATCGACGCAGAGGGCGGGAGTGTCGAGTTCGGTAAAGTGCATGGCGTTTAGGCCTTTCCAGTAAAAAGATCCATGTATTGGCTGGCGATTTTTTCTTGAGCGTATTCGCGTCGCACGTAGGTGCGGCACTGGCGACCTAGATCGGCGCGTTCCATTGGACTGAGAGCGAAGAAGCGGTGGATTTGTTCGACGAAGGCCGGGTAGTCCTCGGGGTCAACGAGAAATCCGCCTTCGCGCACGCTCTCGGTGAGGGCATCGACGGCAAAGGCCACGGCCGGGGTGCCGGCGTACATACATTCGAGTTGGGTCTGGCCGAAGCCTTCGACATCGCCGGGTATGTGGATGTTGGGCATGAGGAAAAGATCGCAACTGGTGCGCAGCATGGCCAGCACATCGTCGGGAACTGGCCCGAGCAGGACGACGCGGTCCTCTAAGCTCTGTTCGCGGCGGAGCGCCTGCAAGCGCGCGGTTTCGCTGCCGAGGGGGCCGCAGATCAAGAGGCGGATATCCGCGTCAAGCAGGGGCATCCCTTTTTCCAAGAATTCGACCATGCCCTTGCGGGGGACCTGGCGGCCGAAAAGCAGCAGGACGCGTTCGTGGCCAAAGCGCAGCCCGTGTTCCTCCGCAAAGCGCGCTCGGACCGCTGCCAACTCGTCTGGTGTCAACTCCAGCGGTTCGACCCCTAAGTAAATGATCTCCAACTTGGTGTCCGGAACTCCGCTTGCCTCGGTAATGCGGCGACTGTGTTCGCTGATGACGACGACCTTGTCGCAGGCGCGGACTCCCCAGTGCATCAGCGTACGTGCGAGGGGATTTTTGTAGGTCATTTCGAGGCCGTAGACGGTGGTGATGAATCGCGCTGGACCCAAAGGACGCAAGAGTGGAGCCAGCGTCGCGGAGACCCCGTCGGCGAAGTACACGGCATCGACGCGGCGAAAGAGCACGGCCCACAAGGCGACCACAAAGCAATAGGGGAGGAACCAAGTCAGGTGCAAAAGCGACTGGCGGCCCAGCGAGACGAGGTGGACTTGGGCTTGGTTGACCAGCCGGGTATAGAGCGCGTGACAGTGGGTCTGGATGCCGCCGATGGTGGGTGGGTAGCGGCGGGCGAGGAAGAGGATGCGGGGGGGCTGGTTTGGCACAGGTGCGGTCACGGCTCGACGAGGATGCGGCCGGGATTTTCTTCGGTTACTTCGCCGACGAGGGCGGCAGCGTCTAGTTGGAGGGCGCGGAGGAGGGGCTCGGCCTCGGCTGCGGCTACGGCGATGAGCAGGCCGCCGGAGGTCTGGGCGTCGAAGAGGAGATTGGCGCGGGCCGGATCGACGCCGTCGGCGACGGTGACTTTGGGTTCTAAGAAAAGCTGGTTGTCGCGGGAGCCGCCTTCGAGGCCCTTGGCGGCTAGTGCTAGGCTGTGTGCTAAAGCCGGAACTTGGGCTGCGTAAAAAATCATCCCCACTTGGCTGCCCTCGGCCATTTCCGCGGCGTGCCCCAAAAGGCCGAAGCCGGTGATGTCAGTGCAGGCGTGGACGGCGAAGTCCGGCAGGATTTCTGCGCCTTCTTTGTTGAGCGCGAGCATGGATTCCACGGCTTCGGCGAGATCGGCTTCGGCGAGGTGATCGGCCTTGAAGGCGTTGGCGATCAGCCCGGTGCCCAGCTTCTTGGTGAGGATGAGGCGGTCGCCGGGCTGGGCACCGGCGTTGGTGTAGATGCGGTCGGGGTGGATGAGGCCGGTGACGGCGAGGCCGTACTTGAGCTCTGGGTCTTGTACGGTGTGCCCGCCGACGAGCGTGCAGCCGGCTTCGGCTGTTTTGGCTTGGCCGCCGCGCAGAATCTCGTTGAACACTTCGGGGTCGAGGTCGTCGGCGGGAAAACCCGCGATGTTGAGCGCGGTGAGGGGCTTGCCGCCCATGGCGTACACGTCGCTGAGCGAGTTGGCCGCGGCGATGGCCCCGAAGGTGTAGGGATCGTCGACGATGGGGGTGAAGAAATCGACGGTCTGCACGAGGGCCTCGCGTTCGTTGAGGCGATAGACGCCGGCGTCGTCGGCGAGGTTGAAGCCGACGAGCAGGTTGGGATCACTGTTTGCTGGCAGACCTGCCAGGGCGCGCCGCAACTGGTCGGGGCGCAGCTTGGAAGCTCAGCCGCCGCAGGCGACCATTTGCGTCAGGCGCTTGGTCTTTTTATAGGTGAATAT
>VXZF01000256.1 GCA_009845645.1 Gemmatimonadota bacterium
CCGAGCTTTCTTCTTTCGTTTCAACATTTTTTTTGATAGATTGGGAATATTCCCTTATCCCCTCGATTTCAGCCATCAATTCGGGATGCACCGCCTTGAGCCGATCAATTTCATTTTGGCTCGGATAACTTGAGGGCACATCCCGTAGGATCGAGTCAATCTTTTGGAGTGCCCTTCTAATCGCGGAAAAGGGGCGTTCTTCTATCACTTGACCGGCCCGCTCGAAAAGTTGTAACTCCGTCTCTATAAGACGGGCCATCGCATCAAAAAACACTAGTGTATGATTCGCGTTCCTCGCACTAAGAATCGAATACAACATCTTCGCCACGAACGTCTTGCCCGTGTTGTTCGGCCCGGCAAATACCGTAAACTGGCCAACTTGGATGGCCGCTTCATCAATTGGTCCAAAGTTCTTAATTTTCAATTCAATATCCATAAGTCCCTTCCTTGAGATCCTCCATCGGTATTCCCAAGCAACAACTAACGACTTGGGCTATATCGGCCTCAGCGGTTGCTTACTCAATAAAATATCGTCGATATTGGCCTTTACCGCATCGGATCAGTACGCCACCATGCGCAACACCTCGGCTACTCGTAAACCATCTCCCCAGTCTTGTGCTCCTCAATCCAATCCCAGTCCACCTCCACCCCCAAGCCCGGCCCCTCCGGCACTTCCACACAGCCGTTCTCGTCCACTGAATCCAACTCGTCGAGCCAGCGCCTCTCGCTGTAAAACGCCGGCTTGGTATCATTGACCAGAGGATGCACCAAGCCCAACTCGTAATAGTTGGCATTGCGCAAGGTCGCCATGATGTGGCGGTGCGCCAAGCCGCCGCCGTGCAACTCCACGTCCAGTCCATGCGACTCAGCCATAGCGGCAATCTTCATCACCCCAGTAATACCGCCATCAACGCTGCTATTGGCGCGCACAAAGTCAGTGGCACCGGCAGTAATCGTATCGGCCTTGGCCTCCAGCCCGCGCACGTGTTCGCCCATCAGCATCGGCGTCTTGATCAGCTCGCGCAACTTGACGTGGGCAAAGCGCGAAAACCCGCCGCCCCTGAACGGATCTTCATACCACATATAGCGCGCCTCGTCGCAGGCCCGACCCACCTTGAGCACGTCCTCGAACGTGGGAAAACACCCGGCCGGATCGAGCAAAAGATCCATATCATCGCCCACCGCTTCGCGAATGGCTAACACCGCCGCCACCTCGCGGTCAATCGGCCCGTTGACCCAGCCGTGGATCTTAAACGCCGGATAGCCGTACTCCTCCTTACAGTGCAGCGCGAATTGCGCAAAGTCGTCTGGCGTCGTCAAACCGCCGTTTTCGTCGCCGTGGTAGGTCGAAGCGTAGGCTGGCAACTTCTTGCGCCATCCCCCGCCTAAAAGCTCGTAAATCGGCGCGTCGTAGAGTTTGCCGGCAAAATCCCATAGCGCGGTGTCCACTGAGCCGGGTGGCGTGCCATCCTGGCCGCGCCGCGAGCGCTTGAGATCGTGCCAGATGATCTCGCGGTCCAGCGGGTTGCGGCCGAGCAAGTACTGCGCCGTGCGGGCGTCGATGCCGCCGGGCGCGGTGCCGCTGATCCCGGCGCTGGTCTCGATGGTCAGGAAGCCGCCACTCTGAGGCAGACGACCTCCTTTTCTATAGACCGTGTCAAAGCCCAATTGCTCCTCCAACTCCATATCGGCGATCTCGTAGTCGAAATGCGTCGTAGTAATGCGGGTGATCTTGATACCTCGTGCCATCAATAGCTCCTCTATTTTTGTGAAATCTCGTCCCAGTCCTAATCTTCATCCGCAGCCAGCGGCCCCACCGCACCCAAACGCAGTGCAGGATAGAGCGTTTCAAAAAGCGGCGTGTCGCCCGTATCGCGGGCATAGCGCCAATAGAGCCGCGTCATTTTTTTGACCTGCTCGTCATAGGCGGGATCCTGCGCCAGATTCTGCATTTCATAAGGGTCTTCGTCTAGCTGGTACAACTCGTCGAAATCAAAGCCGTTAAACACAAATTTCCACGGTCCGTCCCACACCACCCGCTGCGTCAGCCGGTGGCGATTGCCAAAGTATTCGGCATAACCTCGGGTCCATTCATCGGCGACATGAGCCGGTTCGCGCAACAGCCCGACAAAAGAGCAAGAGTCGGCCACCTCAATAGACTCGCAGTCAGCCAGTTCCAACAACGTCGGGCACAGATCGTGCAAGCCGACTCGGCCCTGGCAAACAGTGCCTTTGGCAATCTCAGGCCCGCGCACAATAAGCGGCACCTGATACACTTCTTCGAAAGCGGAAATATCCTTGAAGAACAGACCGTGCGCTCCCAACAAATCCCCGTGGTCGGCGCACATTACAATGATCGTGTCGTCGAGTTTGCCCATCCCTTCTAGAAAGTCGATCACCCGCCCGAATTGGGCATCTATTTCGCTAATCGACGCGAAATAACAAGCCCGCGCTGCACGCTTGTGCTCCTCGTTGAGCTGACGCCAAATGCCCTGCGCCCGTCGATAAAGCCCCGGCCGGTCCGCCAGATCATCATCGGCATTAGGCGGCGGCGGCAGCTCTTGCTCTGCATAGTGGTCGTAAAATTCGTGGCTAGCGATAAAAGGATCGTGCGGCTCCTCAAAGCTGACGAAAGCACACCACGGATCGTCGCCTTGTACCACTTCCTCCAGATAGCGCAGCGCCAGCGTCGTCGTCAGCCCCATGCTGCGCTCTTCGGCCGGCCGATCGGTCACCCCGTAGAACAGATGGGGCCCATATCCATGCGGCTCTTCGAGATAATGCGCCGGATCGCACTCCGGCCGCAGCGGCTTATCTCCCAGCACCTCGGCAACTAACTCATTGTGGAGCGCACCGCCTCTGACTCCGTTGACCTGCCAGCCGAAACGGCCCGGCGCATTATCGCGCTCGATGTGCCACTTGCCGAAATACCCCGTGCGATAACCAGCGTCCACCATGCGCTCGGCCCAATGCACCTTATCAGTGCGCAGCGCATGTAAATCCGGCACCTTGGGATAGAGCACCTCCAGGACCCCGTGGTTGTGCGGCATTAGTCCGGTCATCAGGCTCGCCCGGGTCGGCGAGCAAATATTATTGGGCGTATAGGCGCGAGTAAAACGCACACCTTCCCCAGCCAGCCGATCCAAGTGTGGAGTTTGACAGACGTGATCTGGATCGAGCACGCGGGCCTGCATCTGGTCGGCCATCAAAAAAAGAATATTGGGTCTATTGCTCATCGCTAGCCTTCAATAGGCCACCGCCACCGTGCGCAGCACTTCGGTCC
>VXZF01000022.1 GCA_009845645.1 Gemmatimonadota bacterium
CTGGGGCGACGCCGCTATCGTCGCCCAGCATCCGCACCCGATCTACCCAGTACAGCGCGCCTAAGTCTATTTCGAACTGACCGATCTGTTGTTCGGGCTGCGTGCCCGAGCCGCCGCGATGCACCGTGCCCCAATAGGTGGTGATATCGCCATCGACGAGGGTATTGCTGATCCCCTTCGACTCGATGAGGGTGCGACCCAACTTAGAGGTGGCTTCAGAAATGATTTCGACACTGCCTCCTCGGTCCCATATCCCCAGCGAAAGGTTGTCGCCGATGCTCTCGACCACCACCTCGCTCAGGCGGATATGCTCCGTGGGCAAGTCGGCCTCAATGCGGATATTCTTCAGTGGCTTAAGCTCATAGTCAATCTCGATGACGTGCGCTTCGTTAAAGCTGTAGCGCCAGCGCTTGTTGTAGCGCAGCGTGCCGGGGAGTATGGAATTGGCATTGCTGAAGAAAGGTTCGCCGTCGGAGGTAAGAATCTTGAAAAACTCCAGTGGGGTGCTGTCGGCGGCGAAGTGGATTTCGATTTTGCGCGCCGATACTACGCGTCCCAGATCGACTTCGATCCACCAATCCTCGACGCGGGCGTTCGGATCGGGTGTCCAATAGGTCGCCGGATCGCCGTCGATGAAGTTGAGGGCATCGCCGGGGTTGGATCCCACTTTGCGGATGCCGCCGCTAGCAAAGTCAAAGGCGTTGGCCACGGCGTTGATGTTGCGGCGGACAAAGGCGGGTTTGAGCGTACCGCGTGCGACTTCGACGGCGTTGCCGGGCAGTTGCCATTGGCGCCAATCGTTGGAGGTGGTGATGCGGAGTTGGTCGCCAGCGAGGGGCGTGGCCAGCAGCAGGGCACTGACGAGGATGGCGTTGCGCATGGGATGTATCCAGTTGAGCCGAGCCAATAATCCAATATAGGACGCGCAAAAGGGGACTAACAACAAATAATTCTTCGCGCTAGGCCACTCCGATGGAAGCGTGGATCTGCGCGAACTTCCATTCGCCTGCTTCCCGCTCCAATACGCCCGTCAAACGCAGGGCCAGTTCCTCGTACTGACCCTTCCATTTGAGCCGCCACTGCTGCCGGGTGTAGAACCAAGCCACCGGACCGCGCTCCTGTACGTCGAGGTGCTCTGTGTCGATGGTGAAATCTTGGGTACTGGCGACGTGGTGGCGGTAGTACTGGGCAGCGAGTCCACCGCCCTCGACATATTCCCCCGGTTCCGTGCCGATTTTGACAAAGTGATTGGCTGAAGAGATGAGCTCGATGAGTCGGTCGGCATCGCCGGTTGTCAACGCGGCAAAGTAGGCCTCGACCGTCTGGCGGGCGTTCACTGCACTCGCTCGTAGGGAATGGAGGCGACCGCATCTATTTCAATGAGGTACTCGGGCTGTACTAGTCGGCTGACCTCGACGAGGGTACTGGCCGGATAGGGCGGCGCGAAGTACTCGGCTCGCACACGGTGGATCTGGTCGAGATGGGCTATGTCCGTGACGAAAACCGTCACTTTGACAATGTCATCTAGGCGGCCTCCCACGCTGGCGAGCACTTGGGCGAGGTTGTCTAGCACTTGGCGCGTCTGCGCCTCGATATCGCCGATGCCTACCGCACTACCGTCGGCGGCTTGGGCCACTTGGCCGGAGAGATGGAGGACGCGGCCCTCGGCTTGCCAAGCGGCGCTGGAGAAAATGCCGAAGGGTTGGACGACGTCGGGGGGATTGAAGGCTTGGGGCACAATGGCAATCTCCTCAGTGAATTTGCAGGTAGCGTAACTTCTTGCGGTCCGCAGCCATCCGCAAGTTTGACAGCTAACGGCTCACTTGTATAATTGAATCTCCCGCATCGCTTTCCTAGTGTCCGACGCCATGATCCGCATTCTGCTCGCTCTCTTCATCGCCGTTCCTCTCCGCGCCGATATCTACAATCGCCTCGGCGAGTTGACCCACCACCTGCGCTCGGGCGGAGTGCCCCGCGACGGCATCCCGGCCATGACCAATCCCCAGAGCGTTGCGCCAGAGGATGCGCACTATCTCGCGGATACAGATCGAGTCCTCGGCGTGGTCGCAAATGGTGCGGCTCGGGCCTATCCGCATCGCCTCGGTTGGAAGCACGAAGTCATTAACGACCAGCTTGGCGGCCAGTACATCAGCGTCACGTTCTGCCCGCTGACCAGCACGGGACTAGTTTTTGACGCGACGGCCCCAGACTCAGCACAAATCGAATTCGGCGTCTCTGGCGTGGTGCTCAACAGCAACTTGGTGCTGTACGACCGCCGCGATGAGAAAACCCTGTACCCACAGATGATCTACGTTGGTATTAGCGGCGAATACAGAGGGCGGCGTCTCCAGCTCTTGCCCGTAATTGAGACGACGTGGGGCCTGTGGCGCGCGCTGCATCCGCACACCACGGTCGTTCAAGTAGCGACCGGTCTCGACCGCTACCCGGACTATATCCGCGCCCTGTATCCGCTCGATTCGTACGGCCATTATCCTTATGGCAATTATCGCAGCGACCAGCGGATGATTATTTTTCCGCTGACTACCGCTCGGCCTAGCGATCGATTGTCGGCCAAGGAAATGGTCTTGGGGTTGCGAGTCGCTGGCGAGACCAAGGCCTATCCCTTTACTAGGATGCCCAACAAAGCAGTCATCAATGATCGCGTTGGCGACCGCGCCGTGCTCGTGCTCTATCATTTAGCGACTGCCACCGCCATTCCCTACAGCCGCGTTGTCGACGGCCAGCTTTTGACCTTTCGCATCCTCAGCCGTACCGACGACCTGCCTTTGGCCTTTGCCGACGTAGAGACCGGCAGCGAGTGGAACATGCTCGGCGAAGCCTTTGCTGGCCCGCTCAAGGGAGCGCAGTTAGAGCAGATCCCAGCCTATAATTCGATGTGGTTTGGGTGGTCGGCCTACTGGCCGGATACCCGCTTGTGGAACGGCAAGGGCATCTTGCCGCCGCCCTAATTCTGACTAAGGAGCTTGGCTATGCACGAAGTCCCCAAAGGGAAAATTACTTGTATTGAAAAGTGCGTGCTGCGCGGCACCCGACCGCGCTACATCGGCTTCAACGCCCGCATTCCCGCGCACGGATCGCAGATTTCGGACCCAGTCGTCCGGATCCGCACGGACGGCGGGGCGTGGGGCTTGGGTTGGTCCCGCATTGGCGAGGACGAGGCGCGCGCGCTGCTCGGCAAGGAGATCGGCGATCTCTTCCAACTCCCTGACGGCTGTCTACCCGCGGGCCGTAACCTCGACCTGCCGCTGTGGGATTTGGT
>VXZF01000219.1 GCA_009845645.1 Gemmatimonadota bacterium
GCTGCGTGGATGGGCCGCTTGGTCGATCGCTTTGGCGAGCGGCGGATGCTCACGCTAAGTTATAGCGTGTTGGTCTTCGTCTTTTTGGGTTATGCGATCGTGGAGCACCGGCCGAGTCTGTACGCGCTCTATTGCCTCGACAACCTCATTTTCTTCGGCGGAATCGCGCTGACGACCTATGCGCACAAGATTGCGCCCCCAGACGAACTCAAACCCACGCTCTCCATGGGGGTGACCATGAACCACGTAGCTGCGGTGGCCGCACCCTTAGTCGGCGGCTACGTCTGGCTCTTTTTTGGCTACGAGATCATTTTTATCAGCGGCGCGCTCTTGGCCTTTGTCTCGCTGGTGGTAACTCAGTGGGTCGATCCAGATAAGCAGCGCCACATACCCATTTAATTCACATAGAAGGGAACACACCATGAAAATCGGCACCCGCATGCCCCCATTTTCCCGTCAGATCGGCTTTGACGCCTATGCCGCGTGGTTGGCCGAGAACGGCTTTGGTGCGGTCGATACCCCGCCTTTGACCCGTCAGATTGCCCATACCTGCGAGCGACTAGACTTGGCTATTGGCTCTTCGGACGGCGGCGGCCAGGTCCTCACCCGCGACGCGGCCAAGCGCCGCAAGGGTTTGAGCGAGATCAAGAAGAGCTTGAGCGCGATAGCCCGGCACGGCGGCCACACGCTCTTTACCGTGCTCGGCCCAGACGACCCGAGCATGTCCAAAGCCGAGACTTTCGAGATTTTTGCCAAGATCTATCCCCGGGTCGTGGCCCATGCCGAGAAGGTCGGCGTCAATATCGCTATCGAACCTTGGCCGGGCGGCCGGCCCCACTACCCCAATCTGGGCTGCTCGCCCGAGAGCCTGCGCTTGATTTTTGAGGCGTGCCCGTCGCCACGGTTGGGCATTTGTTACGATCCTTCCCACTTCGTGCGCCTGCAGATAGACTATCAGCGGCTCTTGCACGAGTTTGGCGACCGCGTGCGGCACGTCCATCTCAAGGATACCGAGATCATGCCGGAAAAGCTCTACGAATCCGGCAACTTGGGCGAGGCATACAGCTCGACTTACGTGTGCGGCGAGGGCTGGTGGCGCTATACCATCCCTGGCGAGGGCGAGGTGGATTGGAACTTTGTAATACGCCGACTCGAAGACGTGGGCTACGACGGCGTGCTCTCGGTGGAACTCGAAGACCACTACTTCTGGCAGACGCCTGAGCTACAACAGGAAGGTTTGCTGCGTGCCAAGGACCATATTGAGCCGCTGCTCAGGGGATAGCAGTGAGTGCTCTGCTTCTCGTGCTCCTGCTGTCGGCAGCTAGCTATGGGCAGAGCCACTTCGTCGAGGTCGCCCGCGAATTAGGCATCGACTTCGTCCACGACAACGGGGCCTCACCGCAAAAGCGATTGCCCGAGACCAATGGCGCTGGCAGTGCCTTTCTCGACTACGACGGTGACGGAGATTGGGACTTGTACTTGGTCAACAGCGGGGACATGGAGCAGGGGAGGGGCACAGCCTCTAACCAACTTTTTCGCAACGACGGGCGCACCTTTATCCGAGTGGACGGCGCAGCGGGCGCATCCGGCACTTCCTACGGCATGGGGGTGACTGCGGCTGACTACGATGGGGACGGCGACCCAGACCTTTACCTGACGGCGTGGGGGCCAGACCAGTTCTACCGGCGCGAAGGGGACGGTTATGTTGATGCGACGGCCGCAGTCGGTCTCGGCCACACGGGATGGACCACTAGTGCCGTTGCATTCGACTACGATGGGGACGGCGACCTCGACCTCTTCGCCGCGCAATACGTCCGCTTTGTCTTGGGGGAGCAGCCTTGGTGCGGACGCCAGGACATGGGGCTGCGCTTCTACTGCGACCCGAGGGTCTTTGCGTCCACGGCGGATATTCTCTATCGCAATGAGGGCCACGGCGTCTTTTCCGAGGTCAGCCGCCAAGCAGGTATCGCGCACGAGGGCAATGGGTTAGGCGCGGTAGCTGGCGACTACGATGGGGACGGCGACCCCGACCTGTACGTGGCCAACGATTTGACACCCAATTTCCACTACGTCAACCAAGGCGACGGCACCTTTGCCGAGACTGGCTTGCTGGCCGGGACCGCGCTGAGCGCAGACGGGGCTAGCCAAGCGGGCATGGGCGTCGATGCCGGCGACATAGATCAAGACGGCGATCTCGACCTCTTCGTCACCAACTACCAGTTGGAAAACAACGGGCTATATCGCAACGATGGCTCGTTTTACTCCGAGATCAGCTTTAAAGCCGGCCTCGGCGACCTCAGCCTGAACTATCTTGGTTTTGGCACGGGATTTTTCGACTCGGACAACGATGGGTACCTCGACCTGTTCGTGGGCAACGGCCACGTCCACGACAACATTGAACAGTACGACGAATTGGTGACCTACGCGCAACAGGCACAGCTCTTTCGCAATGGGGGCGCGGGCGTCTTCCGCGAAGTGACCGCTGAAAGCGGCCCGGCTTTCGCCACTTTCTACGTGGTGCGCGGCTCCTCCTTTGGGGATATTGACCAAGATGGCGATTTGGACATTGCCCTCGTCAACAACGGCCGCCGCTTCGCCCTGCTGCGCAACGACGGTGCCCGAGGCAATTACCTCGCCGTCGCGCTAGAGGGCAGAGAGAGCAACCGCGACGGCATCGGTGCCCGCCTGTATCTATGGGCTGGGGGACGTCAGCAGTTCAGGGAGGTAAAGGCGGGATCGGGTTTCCTCTCGACGAGTCAGCGCGATCCCGTATTTGGATTGGGAACAGCCGAGGGCATTGAGCGACTAGAGATTCACTGGCCGGCCGGAGGGGTACAAGTGCTTGAAGACTTGGCCGTCAATCAGCGGTTGCACGTGATGGAAGATTGACGGACGACAAGGTGGTACAAATTGCTTAGGTTGATTTCTTGATTTATGATAGATACTTTTGATATATACCAACAAGGAGGATTTTATCGTGCAACCTAAAATTGCTAAGCTCTTTATGAATGGTCGCAGTCAAGCCGTGCGGCTGCCTAAAGAATTTCGCTTTGCAGGCGAGGAAGTATTGATCAGAAAAGAAGGCCAGAATATCATCCTCTCGCCCTGTCCGTCGTCTTGGGATGCATTCTTTAAGGAGACGCCGCTTCCTTCCGAAGATTTTATGGCGACTCGTGAGGACCTCCCGCCCCAAAGCCGCCAGGATATGTTTTAGATGTACATGCTGGATACCGATATATGCATCTATATCATCAAAAAACGACCGGCTAACTTGCTGGA
>VXZF01000249.1 GCA_009845645.1 Gemmatimonadota bacterium
GCTGTCGTCGCCGCCAGCACCACCTATGCCGCCGGCATCGCGATCCCATAGATCGTCGAAGCGGTCATAGACGAAGTAGAGGCGGTCCAGCTCATCGTTCCAGCCCGAGGTCCAGCGAAAGTTCAAATCCGCAGTATTGACCTCGGCCCCAACTTCGCCGGCCACCACCACGTGCAAGAGCTCGCCGTTGAATTCGCTGAACGGCGTGAGCCACAAATTATCGGGCACTACGTCCCACTCGGAAATATCGCCGTCCATCACCGGCAGATGCGACGTGGGCCACTGCCAGACGCCCAAGATCAGCCCCTCGGGCACGTGCGCAAAAGAAGGTGAGCTCAGGCCCAAAAGCGATACAGCCACACTCAGCGTCAATAGTTTCCTCATGACTTATCTCCCTCTCGTTAGAATGGGGGTTGATTCGATAAATAAAATTCTCGTGCCTATGCACTTCGGAGCACTCTTTGAAGCGCATTAAATTAAGTTGTTAGTAATAACAAAGGACGCTTATGTTGTCAACGTATTATTCTTGAAGGCGTGTTTATGATCCTAATCGTCTCCATCCTCCTCGCGCTCTGCTCAGCGGCTTCCCAAGCCCAACAATCCGCTTCCGAGCGCATGGCCGCTCGCCTGCGGCAGATCGCCAGCGAAATCCGCGTCCAAGTCCCCACCAACCTCAACACCCTGAACATGAACGCCGCCAGCGCCGCTTACTTGCGCGAGCAGCTAGCCAAAGCGCAAAATCGCGACCGCAAACAAGCGCTGCGCCTCGAATTGGCCATCCAACTTCTGCGCGCCGGCCAGACGCGTGAAGCCATCGCCGAACTGCACATCCTGCAAGCGCAAGATCTGCCTCCCAGCCTCCGCACGCACGTCCGCGACCGGCTGGCCATCGCCTACCTGCGCCTCGGCGAGCAGGAAAACTGCCTACTCCACCACACCATCGCCTCCTGTCTGCTGCCCATCCAGGGCGAGGGGATCCACACCCTGCAAGAAGGCTCGCAGGCCGCCATCGAACAGTACACAGCGGCCCTACGCAAAGACCCAGATGACCTGAGCGCCCACTGGTTGCTCAACATCGCCTATATGACCCTCGGCCAGTACCCCCATGCCGTCCCGCCCGAGTGGCTCGTACCCCCGGATTGCTTCGCCGACTCCTGCGCGGTCGGGCGTTTTGCGGACCGAGCACCGGGCCTAGGCTTGGACGTGGTCGCCCTGTCCGGCGGCAGCATCGTCGATGATTTCGACAACGATGGCTATCTCGATGTCGTCGCCTCTTCTTGGGGCCTAGACGACCAACTTCGCTACTTCCGCAACCAAGGCGACGGCACCTTTGCCGAGCGCACCGAGCAAGCCGGCCTCACCGGCCAAGTCGGCGGCCTCAACATCTGCCAGGCCGACTACGACAACGACGGCAACCGCGACATCCTCGTGCTGCGCGGGGCTTGGCTCGCCGACTTGGGCCACCACCCCAACTCCCTGCTGCGCAACAGCGGCGGCACTTTCGCCGATGCAACCGAAGCCGCCGGCCTCCTCGCCTTTCACCCCACGCACTCGGCGGCCTGGAGCGACTACGATAACGACGGCGACCTCGACCTCTACGTCGGCAACGAGTCCGACGCCTGGGAGCGGCACCCCTGTCAACTCTACCAGAATCAAGGCGACGGCACCTTCGCCGATGTCGCGCCCGAGCGAGACATCGACAACATCGGCTTTGTCAAAGGCGTAACTTGGGGCGACTACGACGACGACGGCGATCCCGACCTCTATCTCTCTCGTCTCGGCCAAGACAACGTCCTCTACCGCAACGAGGGGCCACGGGAACCGTTTGCCGACGCGACCACAGAAGCTGGCGTCGCCGAGCCGCAGGGATCGTTCCCCACTTGGTTTTGGGACTACGACAACGACGGCGACCTCGACCTCTTCGCCGCTGGCTACCACAGCGAAGACCCCGCCGACATCGCCGCGGTCTATCTGGGCCCCCCCTCGGCCGCAGCAAGACCCCCCTGCTACCAAACCCACGGCGACGGCACCTTCGCCGATATAACAGCGCAAGTCGGCATGGACGGAATCATCCTAGCGATGGGGGCCAACTTCGGCGACATCGACAACGACGGCTTCCTCGACTGCTATATCGGCACTGGCAACCCCGACCTGCGCTCATTGCTCCCCAACCGCATGATGCGCAACGTCGGCGGACAGCGCTTTGCGGAAGCGACCTTCTCCGGCGGCTTCGGCCACATCCAAAAAGGCCACGGGATCTCCTTTGCCGACCTCGACAACGACGGCGACCAAGACATCTACATCGTACTCGGCGGAGCATATGACGGCGACTTCTACCAGAACGTCCTCTTTGAGAATCCCGGCCACGGCCATCGCTGGCTCACCCTCCGCCTCGAAGGCGTCCAGTCCAACAGAGACGCCTTGGGTGCCCACATCCAAGCGCGCATCCGCGAAAAGGGCCTCGTCCGCGACATCTACGCCACCGTCGGCTCGGGCGGCAGCTTCGGCGCGTCGAGTCTGCAACAGGAGATCGGTTTAGGCCGCGCCGATACGCTTCTTTTTGTCGAAGTTATCTGGCCGACAACGGGCCAAAAACAGCGCTTCTCCAACCTCGCCATGGACCAGATCGTCCACATCCGCGAGGGGGACGCCACGCCGATCCCGGTCCACCTCAACCGCCTCTCCCTCTCCGCCTCACCCTAGTACCCTCCCACTGCTGCTAACGGCGTTTACGTGCGTAGCAGTCCATCCTAATTGGGCTTGGCGTTTGCAACGCGGTCGCTAGTCGCTGAGATGCGTAGCTGGCCCAACCCAAAGACCGTGCCTTTGCCGATATGGGTCCAACAGGCCGCGGCGAATAGGGGCCAAAGCGAGCCCGGCCCATCGGGGAGCTCCAGACTGCCGCTCACGCCGTTCAGGTCTATCTCGCGCCGCTGGGCACCGGACCAGCGCACTAAATCGCGCCGCTCGCCGTGCCACGATCCTGCGGTTAGTCCCGCAGCCTTCTCAGCCACGCTCCGCATCAGATCTCGGTAATCTTCTCCACCTGCTTGGCCGGCCAAGCTAGTAATCCGGCGTAGCGCGGCCGTGGCAATATCGACTGGGCTAGGATTAGTGAGTAGCGCACCTCGGCGCAGCAGACGCACCGGTGAGGAAAACGTCAAGCAGCACGGCGTTGAAGCTGGCTCGCCTGACAGGGGCCAACCTGCATCCAATAATCTCCACTGTATATCGCTTCCTTGGCCGAGCGATAGATGCTCGCG
>VXZF01000491.1 GCA_009845645.1 Gemmatimonadota bacterium
AATTGGCCGCGTACAAATCCAAGTCGCCATCCCGGTCGTAATCGACAAAAGCCGCATGCGTGCCCCACCCTAAATCCCCTACTACAGCTACAGCCGTAACGTCCGCAAAAACACCGCCACCTTCATTCCGGTACAACACATTCGGCCCGTAGTTGGTCACGTACAAATCCGCATCGCCATCGTTGTCGTAGTCGCCGACAGCCGCACCCATACCAAAGCCGGCATCGCCCGTGCCAGCCGAGGCTGTGACATCGGCAAAGGTTCCGTCTCGTTGATTGCGATAGTGCGCGTTGGGGCTGGTCGGGCCGCGATAACCGGGCATGGGTGCGCCGTTGACAATGTACAGGTCGAGCCACCCGTCTCCGTCGTCGTCGAAAAAGGCCGCACCCGAGCCGACGGCTTCCACCATGTACTTGTGGCCGCTAGCCCCGTTTACATAGCGAAAATCTAGGCCCGCTTCCTCGGTAATCTCCACAAACGCGGCCCCAATACTGAGGCCGGAAAGCGGCGGACCTGGCTCGGCAGCGACGAGCGCAGCGAATACAACGCTAGTCCACAACAAGATCCGCAGCATCATCGACTAACCTGCGCGGCGATTTGCTCGGCGGCTTCAAGGTTGCGGCGGAGCTTAGGGTGGTCGGGCTGATAGCGCAGACCTCGGCGGAAGGAGGCAATGGCGCGTTCGTACTGCTTGCGCAACATCTGGACATTGCCCAATCCCAAATGCGCGAGGGCGTACGTGGAATCGGCCTGCAATGCACGGCGGAACCGCTGCTCAGCCGCAGCCATTTCCCCCCGGCGGAAGTGAATGTTGCCGAGGTTGTGGTGCGCGGGTGCAAAAGCAGGATCGCGGTCGAGTGTCTGAAGGTAGCGGATGCGCGCTTCTCGGTATTGGCCGCGCTGCCCGTACACAACGGCCAAGTCGTGGTACACACCAGCGTCGTCAGGATGCGTCGCCAAGGTGTTTTTCAGCATGGCTATCCGCTCTTCCTCTTCGTCGAGCCGCTTGTACAGCGCGAGCTGGCGTCGCCCCTCTTCCTTCTGCCCAGTGCGCAGCAAGGCGTTGCCGAGATTGAAGCGGGCTTGGGCAAACAGCGAATCCAGTCGCACGGCGCGGCTAAATTCGGCCACAGCCGCCGCGTAGTCGCGCCGCAAGTAGTAGCTGCGCCCCAAGCCATTGCGGAATTGGGCCGAGGTCGTATCTGCGGCAACGGCGCTGCTAAAGGCTTGCTCAGCGGCCTTATAGTCGTTTTGCTTGAGATAGGCTTCGCCGAGGTTGAACCACGCCTCCCCGTACTTGGGTACGGCGACAATGGCGCGCTGATAGGCGGCAATCGCGGCTGGGTAACGCCCCTCGCGGGCGTGCAGCAACCCCAGCACCATGTGCGCCTGGGCGCGATCGGGATGCTCCTGCACCGTCTGTTCGAGCAGGGCCAAGGCATCGTCGTAGCGGTCGAGGCGCGTAAACAGGATCGCCAACTCGGTCCGCGTCTTGGCGTGGTTAGGCTCTAGGGCAATGGCCTGCTCGTACGCGCGGACAGCGGCGGGCAAAGCCTCGTTTTTCGCGTGCGCCTCGGCCAACTTGCGGTAGAACACCGCCGATTTTTCGTTCTGCTCAACGGCGCGCTGGTAGTGGCCAGCAGCTTCTCCGTAGCGGCCGGCGCGCATCGAGCGATCACCCTGTACTTCGTGCGCTGATTCGGTTGCTTCCGCCCAGCCGACAATCGCCAGTAAGAGCAGAGAGGATTTGTACCAAAACATACAAAAAGTATAGACCGAGCTAGTATTACCGACAAACTCACAGGACCTATTCATGGAACGAAGAGCATTCTTCAAAGGAATCGCCGCAGCCGCAGCCGCAGCCCCGCTCCTTCCCAATGTAGCCGCAGGGCTCGCCGAGCGGCTTGGCACCCTCGGCCAAGACGTAGCCTCCGCCAGCAACGATCGCGCACTATGGCAGCGAGTGCGCCGAGAGTTTCGCCTACATCCCGGCCTAGTGCATCTCAACTGCGGCAGTATTGGAGCGACGCCCCGCGTGGTGACCGACGCCCTGACCGCGTACCTCGCCGAGCTGGAGGGCAACCCACTAGCCAACACCTGGGGCGGCCTCGGCAACGAGATGGAAACGGTGCGGGCCAAGGGAGCGGAGTTCATCGGGGCCGAACTGGACGAAATCGCGCTGACGCGCAACACGACCGAAGGCATGAACCACGTAGCCAGCGGCCTCAACCTCCAACCGGGCGACGAGGTGCTTACTACCAATCACGAGCACGGCGGCGGCATGGTCTGCTGGCAGCACTTGGCGCGCACTCGCGGCGTGGTAGTTCGCTACATCAAAATGCCCAATCCCGTGCGCGATGCCGCCGAGATCCTGCAACTAGTCGAGGATCACCTGACGCCGCGCACCCGCGTGTGCAGCTTCTGTCACATCGACACCATCACCGGGCTGCAAATGCCACTGTCAGCCATCGCCGCCCTCACCCGCCCCCGCGACATCCTGCTGGTCTGCGACGGCGCACAGGCCCCAGGCATGATCGACGTCGACGTCAAAGCACTCGGCGTAGATACCTATGCCTCCAGCAGCCACAAGTGGATGCTCGCGCCCAAGGGCACGGGCCTGCTCTACATCCGCAAGGAAGTGCAAGATCGCGTCCGGCCCGTGTTCACGTATTCCGGTTACAACGCCTATTCCGCCTCGTCCGGCACCCGCAACGTCCCACAAATCGTCGCTCACGGAGTAGCGATGGAATTCCACAACACCATCGGCCGCCCGCGCATCGAAACGCGCTGCCGCCAGCTCAGCGCCTACGCGCGCCAGCGCTTGGCAGAAATCCCCCAACTCACACCGATCACCCCAACCCAACGCGAACTCTCCTCAGGCATCGTCAGCTTCTCGCTCGCCAGCGGCAGTCACAGCGAAGTCGTCAATGCGCTACAAAAGCGCAACATCTTCCTCAAACCAGCGCAGGGCACGTACGCCTATGTAGAGGACGCTGGCGTGCCAAAGGAAAACTACAACGCCATCCGCATCTCCACGCACATCTTCAACGACGAGACCGACATCGACCGCGCCGTCGAGGCGTTGCAGCAAGTTCTCGGCTAGTACGAGACACCCGCGATCCCAGCCTAGGCCGTTCATCGCCACCGTGAACGAAATCGCGGTCCCACCCGTATACATAGATGTGAACAATCTCAGGGCCGCAGGCTAAAACTCGTCTGGATTCTCCTATGGGATGGAGCGACGAAGCATT
>VXZF01000679.1 GCA_009845645.1 Gemmatimonadota bacterium
CGGCGGGATCACCGGGAGTATTAAAGCCGCCGACCACGTGGTCAACGCCGCATTGTTTGACCATTCGCCACAGCGGCGTGGGATGATCGGGTAGGACTTCGGCAATTTTGATCATGTCGTTCCTTTTCTTGGCGAGGTGAAGGTTGGGATGAGATTGATGTTACGCACGGACTCCTTGGGTGTGGGATGCTTCGCTTTGCTCAGCATGACAAAGAAATATCTGCTGTTGAGCGAAGTGCGGTCAACATGGTTCAGCGAATAAATGGGTACACTAGGCCGGTCAGGGCGTCCGCGATGCGGATGCGGTGCGAGAGCAAGGTCTGTGCGGGCAGAGCATCGGCGGCAAAATAGCCGATGTTTGTGCTTTCTGAAGAGATTCGCAATGCGCCAGCGACGGGTTCGCAGATAAAGACGTGGGTGACGTAGTGGACGATGGTGCCGTCGGGATAGCGCATGAATGGGTAGCTCTCCGGCTCGGAGTAAATCCCGATCAGCCGCTCGACGCGCACCTCCAAGCCCGTTTCCTCATAGACTTCGCGCACCACGGTCTGCTCGACGGATTCGCCGAGTTCGACATTGCCGCCGGGCATGCCCCAAAAGCCGTTGTCCGCGCGCTGTTGCAGCAGGATTTTGCCGGTCTTGTCGCGGATAAAGCCATTGGCCGCCACGCCGAGCCGGTCGGGCATTTTTGTCAGCGACGCGCCCGTGCTGTCGCACCATTGGGTATAGTCGAATTCCTCTGCGTTCATGGCTATTGCGAAAGCGGCCCATAGGCGCTGATAGCCGAGTCGTGGAAGAGCGCCCGGCGCTCGTCGTCTGAAAAGTCGGCGCTCCACTCGAGGAACTTGGCGTAGAGATAGCCGATGCTAATGCCCCGCAGTTTATCGACGGGATAGTTGCTGGCAAACATGCAGCGGTTACAGCCAAAGCGTTCGATCAGCTCTTGGACGACTGCGGCGATTTTGGCCTCTTTGGCTGCGTCCTCGTGGAAGGCGTCCCGCGCAAACCACGCCATGGACAGCTTCATATAGACATTGGGCAATGCGGCCAGCGCAGCCATGCCTTCGCGCCAGAGGTCCTCGTGCGCTTGGTCCTCGCCGTCGTGGAGGAAGCCAAGGTGGTTGGAGACGACGCGGAGGTTGGGGAAATCGCGGAACACTGCGACCGCGTCGGCCACTTGGTGGGGATTGCAGGAGAGGTCAAAGGCGAGGTTGTAGCGTTCTAGGAGCGCCAAGCCAGCGCGAAAGCGGCTGCTCTGCAAGACGCCGTCTTCGATCTGCGGCCAGGTCAGGTCGGGATTGTCGGGATGGTGATTGAGGATCATGCGCACGCCGCACAGGCGGCCTCCTGAGGCCGCTAGGTGTTGTTCAATGGTGTGCTCGGCCGCGGCGATGTCGCGCTCTAAGTGTACGTACGCGACGATGCCGAAGGGCTGTTCGACTGAGGTTGGTTCGAGTTGGCCGCGCACCCAGCGGGTTTCTTCTACGGTATCGATGGGGATGCCGCCAGGCACTTGGCCGACGACGGTTTCGACGTGGACGCCGCTGACCCGCTGCAACTCAGGGGGCAGTTCGCTCATGTCTTGGGCGTAATCGGCGGCTCGGTACGCCGGCATGACATCGCCGAGGTTGGGGTTGGGCCGCTCGGCTAGGTCCCAGAGATGGAAGTGGGGATCGCACAGGGGGATGGGAGTTTGCATGGGGAAAAGCCTTTCGGTGATAAGTGGTTAAGCAAACGCTGCCTTCACGGATCCAGGCAGCGGACAATGGGCACCTGGGTGCTGCACCGCGCTGGCACCGGCGGCGCATGCTAAGTCTAGGGCTTGTTGCGGGTCGGTGCCGAGCAGGGCGCTGGCGGCCAGGACCCCGCTGAAGGCGTCGCCAGCCCCGACCGCATCGACGACGGACACGGGCGCGGGCCGTGCGGCGAACGAGGCCCCCGGAATGTGGAGTTGAGCGCCGGCGCCGCCAAAGGTAATCGCTAGGCAATGCAGTGCGTAGCGGGCGATTAAGTCGTCGGGTGCGGCGACCTCGGCGATGTCCCGCACGGCCTCCCATTCCTCGTCGTTGAGCTTGACAATGGTCGCCGCTTCGAGGCCGAAGAGTACGGTCTGCGGCGTATAGCAGTCCTTGCGCAAGTTGACGTCGAAAAGCCGATGCCGGGGGTTGGCTGCCAGCAAGTGTTCTAGCCCTAGACGATTGGCTGGGCTGCGCTGCGCGGCTGTGCCGTAGTAGATCAGGTCGGGGGGCTGGTCTAACGCCGGTTTAGTTTCGATGTAGTCCCAAGCTACGCCGGCGAGGATAGTGTAGGAAGGCTGGCCATTGTCGAGCAATACATCGACCGTGCCCGTAGGCTCGGGCCGGTCGGCAACCCATTGCTGATCGATGTCGGCGCGCCGGAGAAAGCCCCGCGCCTGTTGTCCCAGTTCGTCCCGCCCCACCGCGCTGATCATGGCCACGGGGAAGCCGAGCTGGCGCAGATTCCAGGCGAAGTTCAGAGAGGCTCCCCCCAAGCAGGTGCGGTCGGGGAAGCAGTCGTAGAGGATCTCGCCGAAGACGATGGAAGTGAAGTTCGCTTTATCCATAGTGCAGTTACAACGGCGGAAAGAGTACGTAGCCGACGGCGCTGCGCTCTAACCAGACTTTACAGAATTCCGCTAGGTCGTACGCTCGTGCGACCTCGTCGTTCGCGGCTGGATCGTTGACCAGCACGGTATCTCCCGCGTAGCCCCGGACGACTAGCAAGTGCCCAGACGTCCGCTCAATGGCCGCCCGGCTTAGTTCCCCCTCCTCGTAGCGCACGGAGGCGACAACGGGAAAGCCCGCGTCGAGCAGCGCGCGCGCTGCCTCCCAAGAGGGAAAGTGCAATAGATAGCCCAAGAGGCCCCGGCAAGCGGCCGCGTGGATGTTGGCCGGCCACACGCCGTATAGCCCGCTGGGCTGGTGGCGCGCCTCCGCAATCACGTCGTAGATGTCCGCGCTATGGCCGTAGTACGCGAGGAGCATGGCGACGCTGGTCGGCGAGCAGACGTGGGAAGCTAGCTCTGGCCGCAGAACCATCTGGCTTTGCGACGGTACGGCGAGGGCAGTATCTCGGCTAGTGAACGTCGGAGCGGGCACTGCGCCTTTGCGGCGCACCGAGACCGAGAGCAAGGTCGGGGCCGTGGGGGCGACGCCTTGGACGCGCAGGTGTAGGGTGGCCGCTTGCAAGGGAGTGCGGATGCGCAGGAGGTCGATTTCCGCTGCGA
>VXZF01000557.1 GCA_009845645.1 Gemmatimonadota bacterium
GAATACGCCCTGCGCGAGGGCCAAGTGCAGCGCATGGTGCGCCGCGGACCGTGGAAACTAGTCTACCACTGGCGAGAGCGCCCCCAGTTGTTCAATCTAGAAGAAGATCCTCAAGAGCGAGTGGACCGGGCCGCCGACCCAGAATGCCAAGAGGTGGTAGCTGAGTTGACCGACTTGGTCTTAGACGGGTGGGATCCAGACCACGTCGCGGCGCGTCTGGAAGCGCGGCAGGCGGATATCGATTTGATCCGCGGCTGGGCCGAACAGACTAACGCACCCGACCAATTCCGCTGGGAGCAGCGGCCGGACATGACCTATCAGGAGCCTCCATCTGGTTGATCCCCCACCTATAGACACCTATATTGCCCGCGCCAGGAGCATCCCCATGAGCACAGAACTTTTCGACTTGACCGACCAAGTGGCTGTGGTAATCGGCGGGGCCCGCGATTTGGGCCGCGACATGGCCGAGAGCCTAGCCGACGCTGGTTGCCATCTGGCCATTACCTCGCGCCAAGAAGCCAGTGCCCAAGCCACCGCCGAGCATCTCAAAGAGACCTACGGCTGTGAGGTGTACAGCGCCGCCCTCGACATCTGCGACCACGCCGCCCTCAACCAATTCGCCCAAGACGTGCACAAGTGGCAAGGCCGCGTCGATGTGGTGGTCAACAACGCCGGCGGCGGCTTGGGGCTGACTACCACCGACCTATTCGAGCGCAAGCCCGAAGACGCCCGCCTGCTCATCGACACCAACTTGACCGGCCCCCTCTTCTCCTGCCAAATCTTCGGCCGCATCATGGCCGAACAAGGCTCGGGCTCCATTATCAACATCGCCTCCATCGCCGGTCTAGTGGGCCGCGACCGCCGCATGTACCAGCACAGCGGCTTGCTCCAACAACCGCTTGATTACGCCGCGGCCAAAGCCGGCGTAATCGGTCTGACAATGGACGCGGCCGCCTATTTAGCTCCTATGGGAGTGCGGGTCAACGCCATTTCGCCCGGCGGCTTTGAGCGCGGCCAACCCCAGGCCTTTATCGACGCGTACAGCGACGCCACCGCCTTGGGCCGCATGGGCCGCGACGGCCTAGACCTGAAGGGAGCCGTGCGCTTTTTGGCCTCGCCCGCCGCCGACTATATCACCGGACACAATCTGGTGGTGGACGGCGGCTTCTGCATGTGGAAGTGATGCTTGAGTATCGGTATCGCGTTATTAGCGGCCCCAAGACGAGGATATCCCGCTCAAAGCTTGGGCGGAGAATTATCGGTCTAACTTAAAGGAGGAGACCGTCCCGTGACCCAACAAACCCTGCGCCACCTCACCCCCGATCAAGTCGAACGCTTCTACCTCGACGGCTGCCTGACCGTCGAGGATGTGCTGACCCCTGACGAGATCGCCGTCTTATCAGCCCACACCGACCGCATCGCCACCGGCGAGCTGGAGCACATTCCCGACACCAGCATCCAACTCGAACCTGTCTTCCGCCGCGGCGAAAAAGCCGTCACCGACCAAGTGCTATCCGTGCGCAAATTGTACAACATAGCGGTGTACGACGACGTAATGTGGGCCCACGTCACCCACCCCAAAATCGCCGACATCATTGCCGACCTGCTCGGCACCGATGACATCAAGATGTACGGCGACCAGCTCTTTATGAAAGCGCCACGCACGGGCTCGGCGCAGGGCTGGCATCAGGACTCAGCCTCTTGGCGCGACATTTTCCCCATGGACTTGGTCTCTGCCTGGACCGCCATTGACGCTGCCACCCTCGACAACGGCTGCCTCAACTTTGCCCTAGGCACTCACCGCTGGGGCATGTTGCGGGGCGAGCGCTTGGCCCCTTTTGTCGCCGACCTGGAAAGCGGCGGCTGGCCCATCCGGCCCGCTCCCCTCCGCGCCGGCAGCATCAGCTTCCACCACAGCCTAACGCTGCACCAGAGCAACGCCAATCTGACCGGTACGCGGCGCAGAGGCTATGCCGTCCACTACATGCGCGCGACTTCCTGGCGCGACGAAGCGGTCACCGACGCGCCCAAGATGCCGCCCTTTAAGCAGGTGCGGGGACGGTCTTTTCCTGGGAGAGTTTAATCGCCCAACTCGGTGCATCATACAACATCGCCCGCGAACTGGCCACTAACCACTCACTATGGTACCTTTGGGATAGCATAGATAGCGGCTAGAGGTTCTATGGCGAAAGCAAACATCCTCAACACTCGCACGATCAACTACATGGAGTTGATCGGCAACGGCAAGTTGTACCGCGTACCCCCGTACCAGCGCGATTACTCCTGGTCGCAAGAGCAGTGGGAAGATCTCTGGAACGACATCGTCGAACTGCGACCTCGTTCGGAAGACCGCCACTACATGGGTGCCTTAGTCGTCGAAGGAAGGAGCGACCGAGAATTTTTGGTCATCGACGGCCAGCAGCGCCTAGCTACATTGAGCCTGTTTGCTCTCGCTGTGATCGACAGGTTGCAGGCGATGGCCGATCAAGGAATCGAGGCCGATGCCAATAGGGAACGTGGTCGAGAGCTTCGCAATCGTTTCATCGGAGAAAAGGACCCGGCATCGCTCACCGAGAGCACGCGGCTGTATCTGAACGAGACAGATAATCCCTTCTACCAAGACTACCTAGTTCAACTCAGGCAGCCACTCAACCCAAGGGGGCTGCCCAAGTCGAACCGGCTACTCTGGGAATGTTTCCTCTACTTCAGGGGATGTCTTGAAGAGGACAAATTACAAGACGACGGCAGACGCATAGCGAGCCTTCTTTCCGAAACTCTGGCTCGCCAGTTCCTGTTCATTCTGATCACTGTAGACGACGAACTGAACGCCTATACCGTTTTTGAGACACTCAACGCGCGTGGTCTGGAACTGACGACCACGGACCTACTCAAGAACTACCTGTTCTCGCTAGTACGTGTCCCCGCCGACTTGGAAGCGCTCCAACGCCGCTGGCAAGCACTCATTGAGACCGTAGAACAAGCGCGTTTTCCAGAGTTTCTCCGTTATCACATGCTTTGCGAGTTACCGCAGGTTCGAAGCCAACGCCTTTTCAAACTAGTGCGTGAGCGAACGAAGACGACGCAAGAGGTCTTTACGCTCCTCGACGCGCTGGAGACGCGGGCGGAGCTGTTTGCGGCGGCTTCGGACTCGAATCACAGCTACTGGATGGAGTTGCCTGAAGCAAAGGCATTCATCCGTGAGCTAAACCTTTTTCGAGTACGCCAAGCGATGCCGCTGCTG
>VXZF01000419.1 GCA_009845645.1 Gemmatimonadota bacterium
GCCCCAACATGCGCATGGGGTTGTTGCCCTCCTCGCCGGCGTTTTGAAAGGCGCAGGTCACCCCAGACGCCTCCCAGGCCCCCAAATACTCGGCCTTTAGCTCGTCGTCATAGGCCCAGCGCGTCATTCGCATCTGCTCCGACAGGTACTGCAGCTCGACTTCCGAGGCGCGCGCCTCCACGGCCTGCGCCATGGCCTCGCCGTTGATTGGCGCTATCAGCCCGAGACTGTACGACTCGCACACGATGGCGTCGCGGTGCAAGGCCAACCCGTGTTCCAACTGCGACGCGGACGGTTGCAGGATTTCGAGCGCCACAGTTCTCGCTTGTTGGATGTTTTCTTCCCAGGTGGTCACGTTTTCTTGCCTTTCTTCGGGTCGGGGAACGGATGGGGATGGCCGGTATAGGCGCGTTCGCCGCGCACGAGAATCTTTTCTGGATCGTCCTTCAATACGTCGTGCGAGTCGTGCGCGCGGTATCCAAGGGTCATGCTGCGTCGCGAGCCATTGCTGCGGTTGACGTCGGCACCGTGGAAGCAGCAGTCGTTGAATAGCAGCACGCCACCCGCTGGCATGGGCACAGGCAGCGAGCGCCGGTATAGCGGATTGCGCCGGAAGTCGCCGCTGGGGCGGCGCGGCTTTGTGAAGGGTCGCAAGTGACTGCCTGGAACGAGATGCACGCAGCCGTTGTCGATGGTCGATTCTTCTAAATAAATGAGCGCCGTGATCAAGGTTGGCTCGTACAATTCTTCGCCAGCGTGCCACGGTACTGGGGCCGAGTTCGGCGGACGCACCATGATGTGGTTGTGCTTGTTGGTCAGCAATTCGATGTTGTCGCCGAGCACGCCCGCGAGGGCATCGAGTACGATCTGGTGGGTCGCTGCTTCGAGATATACTGGATCGCGTGCTAGGATTTTCGACAGACGACGCACGTCCTCGGGCATGCGCGAGGTGGTGCCGGTTTCCCACACGACGGGCTCCGCTAGGGTTGCGATTTGTTCGTCCGTGACCGCGTTCAGGCGAGCCACCAGCTTTCTCGGCAGGGGACGAGCTACTCGGTGGAAGCCGTTGTGGCGGAAGTACCAGGCTTCTTCCTGCGTCATTCTGTTTTCTTTCTCACGGGGCCGACGACTCTGTTATTAGGTAGTCAACGATCTCGACCTCCCACGCTTCTGTCAAGCGTTTTTCCGATCATTAGTCGGCTCTCGTCGAGTGTCGGTTGCTTCGCCTGCGATAATCCGCTTTTATCCAAATTGTACGGCAGACTACGGATTTATTCGTAACTATTTTTCTTGACATAACCCATATTGTAACAATAATTCTCATTGGATAATCATTTTGGTGGGGATTCCATGGTTGAAACAGCCCAAGAGAGACCAACACCTAGGCCTGCCGGGTATGCCGCGCTGATCGAGCGGTACAACCTCGATGCTATCCCGAACTGGCACCAATCTAAGGTGACTACCAGCGGAATCCACCGGGTCAACGCCCGTGAAGATGTCATCGAGGAAATCTACCCGCTCAAGTACTGGCCTGGGGAAACGCTGGGCAATCACCTTGAATTCGCGCTCAAGTACGACGGGACCAATCTCGCGATTCTCGCCAGCTTGTTCCAGAAGATGGAAGCGGATGAACTCCTCGAATACGTCCAGTCCAAACCGACTGGTAAGTATGCCCGGAGATTGTGGTTCCTCTATGAGTTCCTGACTGACAAGACCCTGCCGCTGGACGACCTGACGCGAGGAAACTATGTCGATCTACTCGAACCGAATGCGTACTACACAGTCGCTCCTGCCCGTCCAATCCGCCGTCAACGGATCAACGACAACCTGCTCGGCGACCGCCGATTCTGCCCAACTATTCGCCGCACCGCGATTCTGCGAGACCTTGAAACAGCCGACTTGCCCGCGCGATGTCAGCGCATCGTGTCTCGCTATGATCCGGCTTTGCTCAAGCGCGCTCTTGGCTATCTGTACACCAAGGAGACCAAATCGTCGTTTGCTATCGAACAGATCAATCCTTCCTCGACCCGAACTGAGCGTTTCGTGGCGCTGCTGCAACTGGCGGAGCAAGAGGACTTTTGTCGCAAAGCGCAGTTGGTCGAGGTGCAAAACCGCATTGTCGATGCGCGGTTTCGCGAGGCCGACTACCGAGCGACTCAGAACTTCGTCGGGGAGACGGTCACTTGGCAAAAAGAACACATCCACTTTGTAAGTCCGGTACCTGCCGACTTACCCGACTTGATGGAGGGCTTGTTAGCTGCCCACGAATGCATGGAAGCAGGCCATGTGCCTGCGGTGATGCAGGCCGCGGCCATCGCCTATGGCTTCGTCTTTCTGCACCCCTTTGAGGACGGCAATGGTCGAATCCACCGCTTCCTGATCCACAACATTCTCGCCCGACGCGGCTTTACACCCAAGGGCGTCATGTTTCCCATCTCGGCAACCATGCTGAGGAACGCTGTCGACTATGATGCTTCCTTGGAAGCATTTTCTCGCAAGCTGATGCCCCTGATAGAACACGCTCTCGATGCCGATGGTCACTTAATCGTGCACAACGATACCGCCGTATGGTACCGCTATATCGACATGACGCCGCAGGTGGAGGTGCTTTTTCGTTTCATCGAGCAGACCATCGATACGGAACTCGCCGCTGAACTGGCGTTCTTGGCCAACTACGACGAGACCAAGAAAGCGATCCAAGAAATCGTGGACATGCCCGACCGGCAAATCGATCTCTTCATTCGCTTCTGCCTGCAAAACAAGGGCCGTCTTTCCGCACGCAAACGCGCAACGCACTTCGATTATCTGTCGGCCGAAGAGATCGATTCCATGGAACAGGCTCTGCAATCCGAGTTCGGCGGTGAGATGGTGCCGACGGGCGATTAACCGCGACCAGCGTACTCACAACGAGTAAGCGTGGTTTCTTTACTTTTTCATTAGATCGGAGGAACAAGACATGACTCAAGGGAAACTATACGAAGCTGCTTTTCCGTATGCCGAGGACATCCTCGCCTTGCCGGTGGAAGACCTTGATCAAACCGCAAAGTGGTACGGCGCGGCCTTTGGACTCGTGGAGGTCGAAAGGCGCGACGATCCCGTGCCGACGGTCATTCTCGAACGCGATGGTGTGCAGATTGGATTTGCGGTCAATGGCGGCGACGCCAGCCAAGAGGGCGCGGCTATTTTGGTGAATGACATCCACAAGGCCCGCGACGAGATAGAGGAGAATGGGGTCGAGA
>VXZF01000706.1:0-934 GCA_009845645.1 Gemmatimonadota bacterium
GGATGCAGGGACCGACGATGCCGCTGGTGCCCATCATCCCCACTTGCGGCGAGAAGAGGTGCATAGAGCCACCGCGCCCCTGCGAGCAGCCCGTAGCTTTGCCGAAAAGTTCAGCGATCAGCTCCTTGGGTGGGACGCCTTTGGCGAGGGCGTGGCCGTGGCCGCGATGCGTGCTAAAAACCGCGTCGTCGTCGTTGAGGTGGGCACAAACGCCAGTAGCAATGGCTTCCTCGCCGACGTACGTGTGGCAGGCACCGGGGATCAGACCAGCTTGGTAGGACCGGGCAAGCTGCTCTTCGCAGCGGCGGATGACCAACATCTGGCGATAGAGCGCCAGGCAGGTATCCTTGTCGGGCAGAACTGCTTCGGTTGAGGTAGGCATGGCGGCGAATATAGCGATTGTCCGCCGCCCTGCCAAAAAATCACTTTACCCACTTCCACACCGCTTTTTTGCGGAAGGCCTCGCGGGCGTCGTGATCTAAGTCGCTGCTAGCGTAGGCGTCAATGGCGGACTTGGGCACCTGAAGATAGACCAGCCTAAGATCACTATGGCGATATTCGACGATGATGTGTTCGTCGGCTTGGACTTGGCTGAGGGTTGTACCATAGTCGGTGAGAGCTTCAAGGATGTTGGATTCAATGTGGGGACTGGGCAAACGAGGGAAAAGCGACACCGGAGTACGAATAAAAAACAGGGCACCTACGCCCGGCTGATACATCCCCAAAGTGCGCTGGGTGTGTATTAAGGGAAGCTGGTCGTGCCCCACGACTTGGTCGAAGATGCCGGCCATGATGTCGATTTTCTTTGAATCCTCGTACTCGGAAAAGGCGATGCGCTGACGAAAGGTGGCCGAGTCAATGCGTCCCTCGCGAAAGGCGTCAATGGCGGATTTTTTGACGGTGGCCGCAAAGGCAGCAGGCGAGCTAGTAAGGC
>VXZF01000706.1:944-3239 GCA_009845645.1 Gemmatimonadota bacterium
GGCCGAGGATGTGAACTTTGACTGAGGAGTCTGCCTCTCCGATCTTGCGGACTAGCATTGCTCGCGATTTGTCGATTTTGCCCTCCGCTACCCACTTTTCCAAGAACTCCCGTGCTTCGCCTATCGTTGCAATATGCTCGTCGGTAGGAGAAGGCTCACTGGACTGGAAGATCGTAATGTATGTCCATACAGAGTCGGGATATATCACCTTTAATATTTTAGTATCGAAGCGTCCCTCATCTCTAAGCTCAGCTATCGGTTCGATTTGATTAGTAAGGTCGAAAGACATGGCCTGTACAGGGTCTCGCAGGGATACCAAATTGTCTCTAGGCTTAGGCAGATAGCAGACCGTTATCCGGTCGTTTTTTTTAAGTTGACCGATGGTGCCAGCGTAGTTGCCTAGAAATTCGGTGAGCAGGTCGTGGTTTAAAGCTGTCGATTTCTTCCGCGATAAGGAGTGGTCCCCTATCTCTTCCATAATGCGCGGCTCGGCCGCCAGAAATAGCATCCCATAGCCGTCGAGGTGCAGGCCGCGGGTGTGGAAATTGGCTTGATCAGGCGCGTCGTGATACAAGTTGGCGAGCACCCCCTCCATGATGCGGATGTCGCGCTGCATGCGCTGGGAGTCAATATCGGCGAGGCTGGCAGTGGCCATGAAGCCAGCGACTAGGATGGTGCGGTAGAGCGTGGTCATGGCAATCTCCTATGGGTTGGTATAGCGCGTTGCTGGCAACAGTTCCAGCACGGGCGCTTCGTTGCGGCGCAAGCGAACGTAGATCTCGCGGTCGAACTGTTCGAACTGGCGGTTGATGAGCTGCAAGTCTCGGTAGCGCTGGGCTTGGATGTCGCGTAGTAGGTGATCAAGGACGCGCTGCTGACGCACTTCAGAAGCCCGCAGAAGCTGGTTCACTGACGCGAGGGTACTCTCCTGTGTGGCCAGTACTTCCTCCCGAGACAGTGGTTCGTCCGCCAGCGCCTCTCCCCACTTGAGGTCGAGTTCCCCGGCGCGGTAGCTGAGTTCAAACTCCGGCCACGCCAAAAAGAGGACCACAGTGGCCACCGCAGCAGCAGCCAAGCCCGCTATCAGCGGGAAGCGCCGACGTGGCACCTCGGCCTCGACAAACGTCAGGTCGAGGCGCGGGGTCTCGTCCGGCCAAGCCCGCAGCAACGCCTGCGTACTGGCGAGCGCGTCGAGTTCGCGGCGGCACGTCGCACAGGTGGCCACATGCTCTTTAATTCGCTCCTGTTCACCTTCCTCGCATTCGCCGTAGAAAAAGGTGAGTAAGTCTTCTTTTTTGACGTTACAATCCATCTCGGTCAATGTCCCACTGGTTAAAGGTTTTGCGCAGTGCCTTGAGGCCGTAGTAGAGGCGCGATTTGACCGTGTTGATCGGGGCGTCGAGCACTTCGGCGATTTCCCGAAACTTTAGCCTCTCGTATTCCTTGAGCACCACGACGACGCGCTGTTCTTCGGGCAGGGTCTGCAAAGCGCGGTTGAGCAGATCGCGCAGCTCGACCTTGTCCATATCGCCGACTTGGTACAGCACCGGATGGGGACCGCCGCTTGCTTCCTCGTACGCGTCGAGCGAAACGTGCTGCACGCGCTGGCGCAGGTGGTCGCGGCACAGATTGGCGGCGATCTGGTAGAGCCACGTAGAAAAGCGCTCGGGGTCGCGCAGCCGGTGCAACTGGCCATAGGCGCGGATAAAGCTCTGCTGACAGAGGTCTCGCGCTTCTTCGGAGTCGCCGCTGTAGCGGAGCGCAAAGCGGTAGAGGCGTCCCTGCCAGCGCCAGACCAAGGTATTGAACGCTTGGTGCTGGCCAGCCCTGAAGCGCAGGATGAGATCGGCGTCGCTCATACCTCTTTAAGACGAGGGACGAGCACAAAAAGTTTTACGCGAGAAGAATTTTATTGAAGTAAGACCGGAGGTCGCGTATCAACACGAGGAATTGAGGGGCATTGAATTGGCCGCCACCCGGCCAACAACAACCCCATTACAAGTCAATCCAGTAGCGCAACTTCTCAATGAGCGGCGCGGGTTTGCGGCCCTCGGCGCGGAATGCTTGGTTGGGCATGGTCATCGCGCTTTCGAATTGGCCGCCGTTGTGCTCGATGATCTTGCGCGAGCCAATGTTGTCCGAGTCGCAGGTGACCAGCACGCGGCGCAGCCCGATTTCCCGCGATACCTCCAGCGTCAGGGCGAGGATGGCCTTGCCGTAACCGCGACACCGCCGCGAGGGTCGGATACTGTAGCCAATGTGCCCGCCGTAAGTAAGCAGATACGGAGTGCTGAG
>VXZF01000415.1 GCA_009845645.1 Gemmatimonadota bacterium
TGGGGGTTTCGACCTGAATCAATATATCGGCTGCGACAGCCACGCCCAACTCTCCGGCGAATGGTTTGAAATTGTGCCCCTCTTTGCTTATGATTGTCAAAGTTGGAGATGCTTTTAGTGCCCACAATAGGAATGTGCTTTGATCACTATGTTCGCCGATAAAGTTCATCGCTCCGGCACTGGGTCTAGGTCCGACCAGCGTCCCGGACTGTTTTCTGCGTTTGCCGCGGCCAGCGCGGCCGGGGCGGCCTATGCCGTGTACGGGGCAGTGGAAACGCCGAGCGACTGATGTGAACCAATAATTATCTCTTCGTCGAATCCCGCTGCTCATTGAAAGGGCAGCGGGATTTTTTTGTTCTGTGAGGAAAGGAGCGTCCAACCATGGAATACCACATCACGGCCAGTCAACTGAGGCAGAAGTATTTCGACTTTTTTACCCAGCGCGGCCATTGCCTCATTGCATCGGCTCCCATCGTACCCGACAACGACCCGACGGCCCTCTTCATCTCGGCGGGCATGCAACCCTTGGTGCCCTATATAATGGGCCAACCACACCCAGCCGGTCGGCGTCTGGTCAACGTGCAAAAGTGTTTCCGCACTAGCGATATCGACCAAGTGGGCAATACTACGCATCTCACTTTTTTCGAAATGCTGGGCAACTGGTCGTTGGGGGCGTACTTCAAACGGGAGATGATCCCCTGGAGTTGGGAATTCCTCACCGGAGAGGAGGGCCTAGCTCTGGATCCGCGCCGTCTGTACGTCACGGTTTTCGCCGGGGACGACCAAGTGGAAAAAGACCGGGAGTCAGTGGATTTGTGGCGGAAACAATTCGCCCAAGCGGGTATAGGAGCCACCGAGGGCGAGCGCATTTTTCCACTGGGACGAGCCGACAATTGGTGGGGGCCGGTGGGTCGTACCGGGCCTTGCGGACCCGATACAGAGATGTTTTTCGATGCCGGTGGGGTATCGTGCGGCCCGGATTGTCGGCCGGGTTGTTCCTGCGGCAAGTACGTGGAGATCTGGAACGACGTATTCATGGAGTACGAAAAAAAAGCCGACGGGACTTGGGGCCGTCTGGTCCAACGGACCGTGGACACCGGCATGGGCCTAGCCCGCGTTTTGACTATGCTCAATGGCTTAGACTCGGTATACGATATCGATACGCTGCGGCCTTTGGTCGACCAGATCGGCCGCATGAGCGGCAGGACATGCGAGCGCCACGCCCGGTCTTTCCGCATTGTCGCCGACCACGCCAACGCCGCCTGCCACCTGGCCGCCGACGGGGTGGAGCCGACCAATATCGAGCGGGGCTATGTGCTGCGCCGGCTCATCCGGCGGGCCGTAGTTCATGCCCGCCGCCTAGGCATTGAACAGAGTATCTGGGCCCCGCTGTTCGAGCGGGTGCGAGCTGGAGGGGATGAAGTGTACCCTGAACTGGAAAGTCGGGCTGGACAGATCTTGGACGCTTTGCAGGGCGAGGAAGAACAGTTCGAGCGCACCTTGAAAGAAGGGCTGAAACGATTTGAACAAGTGGCCCGAAGGAGCAAGGAGACCATTGAGGGAGAACGCGCTTTCGATTTGTTCGCCACGTACGGTTTCCCCCTGGAAATGACCCAAGAGTTGGCCCAAGAGCGCGGTTTGGCCGTCGATACAAAGGCTTTTCAGCGGGCCTTTGCCCGGCACCAGGAACTATCGCGCCGCAGCGCTGGCCAGCAATTCGCCGGCGGCTTGGCTGATCGTTCTTCTGCGGCCACCCACTACCACACGGCAACGCATTTGCTGCACGCCGCTCTGCGACGGGTATTGGGCAGGCACGTCGAACAGCGCGGCAGCCATATAACGGAGGAGCGGCTGCGCTTTGATTTTGCCCATCCGCGACCCCTCAAAGCCGGGGAAATCGAGCAGGTCGAGAGCTTGGTTAACGCCGCCATCGAGCGCGACTTTGCAGTGTGCAGCGCAGAGATGGCGCTGGAGCAGGCACGTGAGAGCGGGGCCCTTGGCTTATTCGGGGACCGGTACGGGGAAAGCGTACAGGTCTACGCTATTGGCGAATTGGCCCACGCGCCCCAGGGTGATCCACAGGGGCCGACTTTCAGCAAAGAGATCTGCGGTGGCCCCCACGTGGAGCGCACGGGTTTGCTGGGGCGCTTCCGCATTGTGCGCGAGCAATCGGCCAGCCGAGGGGTGCGGCGCATCCGGGCGGTCTTGGAGGCTTGAGCGACCACATCTCCGGTGCTTTGCAGCAGCGAAACGTCGATTTTCAACTGACGCGAGGCTTGTTGGGGGTTTCGACCTGAGTGAGGAGAGCGTGTACCGCCGGAGCGCTACTGCTAGGCAGCTCCAAAAATCCATGCCCAAGGTCGCAAAGCGGAATTCTTCCGCAATCGCGGAACTACTACTAGGAATCCGTCTCCAAGCAGAGAGTGGCCCAGTTCTGGAAGAAGGTTCGTCCGTTGGTGTGAAGGGCGGGCAAGTGCTGGGCCGCGTCGGCCTTGATTTGCTCGCCGTCTAGCCACTCCTCGCGCACCTCGTCGGCAAAAGCCCGGACCATATCAGCGATAATTTGCGTGGTAACTTCCATGTGGAAGAGGACGCCATACGCCGCCCGGCCATAGGAAAATGCTTGGTAGGTAGTGCGAGCAGAAGAGGCCAGCGCAGTAGCGCCCTTGGGCAGATCGAAGATGTCGCCGTGCCAGTGAAAGCCCATAAAAGATGATTCCAACTCATCCATCAGCGGGTCTTTGCTGGCAGCGGGCTTAAGTTCAATTGGATACCAGCCGATTTCCTTCTGTGGGCCGCGGGCGACCCGAGCACCAAGAGCCGTGGCCAAAAGCTGGCTGCCTAGGCAGATGCCGAGTACGGGTTTGTCTTCTTTTAGGGCTTGGTCAATAAGGCGCATCGCCGCGTCTATGAACGGGTAGCGGTCGTGTTCGTACACGCCCATCGGGCCGCCCAAGACCACTAGGCCGGTAGCCTCGTCCATGTAACGGGGGACCTCTTCGCCGGCGAAGGTATGTACGTAGGCGGGTTCGAGACCGCAGCCTTGGAATACCTGACCGGCGATCCCCAAGTTTTCCGGCTGTATGTTTTGCAGCACCCATATTTTGTTCATTGATCGGTTTCCTCCGCTATTCCGTCCTACAAATCACCGCTTCCGCGCCAGCGTCAATCCGTCGCCAATCGACAGCAGGGACGCGGTCACGCGCTCGTCGGCGTGGATTTTGGCGTTGAGTGC
>VXZF01000086.1 GCA_009845645.1 Gemmatimonadota bacterium
GGCGTGCCCTTGTGCAGGCGTTTGGCCAAGGTCTCGGCGGCTTTCTGCCAGAGGACGATGTCGAAGAAGGAGGTCTCCTCTTGCCATTCTTGATTGCGGTCGCGGTAGGAGCGGTTGACGGCGATCCGCCCCCGCAAGCGAGCGGCACCGTTGTCCATGAAGCGGAAGTCGGGGTCTTGCACCAAGCGGCCGCTGAGGGCGACTTGGTTGATGTTGGGCATCCGTAAGGTCGGCATGGGGTTCCTCCTGAAGATGAGCGTGGATGAATGAGTGAAGCGTCCGTTGGCGGATCGCGTGGCTAGGGTGTAGCAGAAAGCGTGCCAGCGAGCCGCTTGAGTGCCCAATGGTTTGTTCGGCAATTTGTTATGTAGGTCGTTTGATGAGCCGCCATAAGCGGCCGTTGCCCCAAATGGGATACACTAATGAGTAACGGAGGAAACGCGAAGCTGCTAGCACAGCACTTTACACCCCCAGCAGTCGCGCAGTTGGTTTGGGACGCAGTGCGTACGATTGCGGGAAAAGATCTGGGAGCTGGAGCGCGCGTGATTGATCCAGCAGCGGGCGAAGGAGCGTTGTTGGGTGCCGTCGGACGAGCCTATCAGACCACGGGCGTTGAGATTGACGCGGGGCTAGCCGAGCGGGGACGCAGCCAAGCGGATCGCTTTTACACCGGAGACGGTTTGCTCGGCACCTTTCCCGAGGTGGCGGATGAGACGTTCGATTGCGTGTTGGCCAACCCGCCTTTTGGCAAGTTGGGACCGATGTTGCATTTGTTTGGGGCCGATGGCCCCTGTCGGCTCGCCCAGCGCTTTGGGCTGCTCGATGGACAAAAGCAGATGCGTTCCTTCCCGGTGGAGTTGCTTTTTATCGAGCGCGCACTACAACTGATCCGGCCCACTGGTTGGATGGCCCTGATATTGCCCGAGGGATTTCTCGCCAATGCCCGGCGGCAGGGCGTGCGCGACTGGTTGTTAGCGCGCGCTGAGGTGCGGGCTGTCGTCGCCCTGCCTGGAGCCTTCAACAAGGTGCAGACGGCCTTGGTCGTCTTACGCCGTAGCAAGTCACTGGCCCGGACCAAGGCGCGGCTGATCACACCCGTCGGGAAGAGGCCGAGCGTAGAGCAGTACGCGCAGCATGTCCAGCTTTTACTCGGCGCGTCGGCTCGCCGCGAATCGGAGGCCGCGATCCTGAGCATAGGGCAGCGTGCGTTGCGCGCCCAGCGTTGGGATCCGCGCTTCTGGCAGGGGCGCGCCGCGGTGCGTCGCTTGGCGGGTCGCTTGCGACTGGTCCCGTTGGGGGAATACATCTGCCATTTGACGTACGGGCCGATTGTTACGGGTAGCCGTCCTCAGCACATAGAAGCCGGAGTGCCAGTCATCCGGCAAGGCAATATCGCCGAAACCGGGCTCGACGAGCGCGCTCTGTTGTGCGTCGCGCCCGCAGGTGCGCACGATCCCCCGCGCAGCCGCGTGCGCCCCGGGGACTTGCTGTTGTCGCGGTCTGGGGCTGGGGCCTTGGGCCGGAATCGCCTCGCGGTGTATTTGGGGAACAAGCCGGCCAATGTGGGTTGTTTTGTCGATTTGATTCGCTTAGAGGGGCTCAATCCGTTTTACGCTTGGTTTTTCTTTAAGACGCGGTTAGGCCGCGAGCAGATCGCCGCCTACGCCAACGGAGTGGGCACGCCGAATATCAGCTTTGGCGAAATTCGCGCGTTGCAGATTGCGGCCTTACCTGCGGCCTATCAGGATGCCCTCGAAAGGCGCTATCGGGAGCAAGTGTGGCCCCTGCACTGCCGCCGCGATAGGACGGACATCCGCGCCGAGGCCGAGCGGCGCTTCCGCGCCATCGTTGGCGATCTAGAAGACTACCTACAGACGCGAAGGCAATAGGTCGTAGCCCTATCGCCAATACCCAGCGAATCGTATTATTAATACCATGTCCGATCCCAAGCACACCAACCGCCTCGCCGACGAATCCAGCCCGTACTTGCGCCAGCACGCCCACAATCCCGTTGATTGGTATCCTTGGGGTGAGGAGGCGCTGGCCGCGGCCCAAGCCGCCGACCGGCCCATCTTGCTCTCAGTGGGATATTCGGCCTGTCATTGGTGCCACGTCATGGAGCGCGAATCCTTTGAAGATGAACAAATCGCCCAGCGCATGAACGAGCACTTTATCAACATCAAGGTCGATCGCGAAGAACGGCCCGATGTCGATGAGATTTACATGACGGCCGTGCAGGCCATGACCGGCCAAGGCGGCTGGCCGATGACGGTGTTTCTGACGCCGGATTTGCAGCCTTTTTACGGCGGGACGTACTTCCCTCCCGAAGACCGCCACGGGCGGCCGGGCTTTCCGAGGGTGCTGCAAGCGATAGCGGATTACTACCGGGAAAACCGCGCTGGCGTCGCCGAAAAGACCGCCGAACTGATGCGCGCGCTCCAGCAGCACGCTGAGTTTTTGACGCCGGGCGGCATCCCCGGAGAAGAGGTCCTCGACGGAGCCTGTGCGCAACTTAAATCCACGTATGACGCTAGGTTTGGCGGATTTGGCGGCGCGCCTAAATTCCCGCCGAGTATGAGTTTATCTCTGCTGTTGCGGCGCTATGTTAGACGAGGAGACCAGCGCGCGCTAGCAATCGCAGAGCACACGCTTAAGCGCATGGCTAGGGGAGGGATGTACGATCAGCTTGGCGGGGGTTTTCACCGCTATTCGGTAGATGAGCGCTGGCTCGTGCCCCACTTCGAGAAAATGCTCTACGACAACGCCTTGTTGGTGTGGACGTATCTCGAAGCCTATCAGGCGACCCAAGACGAATTCTACCGCGAAGTCGTCGAGCATACCCTCGACTATGTGCTGCGCGAGATGACGCAGCCTGAAGGCGGCTTCTACGCGGCGCAGGACGCGGACAGCGAGGGCGAAGAAGGTCTGTTTTTCACTTGGCTCTTAGAGGAGATTGAGGACCTGTTGGGCGAAGAAGATGCTGCGCTTTTTGCCCGCTATTACGGCGTTGTGCCCGAGGGCAACTTCGAACACGGACGCAATATCTTGCACGTGGAAAACGAACTAGAAGGGGTTGCCCGTTTCCTCAAGGTAGAGCCGGAGCGGCTGGCGCAAGTCGTAGAGCGCGGGTGCGAGGTGCTGCTGGCGGCGCGGCAGGAGCGCGTGGCCCCTGGACGCGATGACAAAATTCTGACGGCTTGGAACGGGCTGATGATCAGCGCGATGGCCCGCGCCT
>VXZF01000467.1 GCA_009845645.1 Gemmatimonadota bacterium
GGTCACGTCCATCACCCGGTGCCATTCGGCGTCTTCCAACTCGACTATCGGGGCGACCTGCTGACCAGTGCCGGCGTTGTTGATCAAGATATCCACCCGCTCCTCTTCGGCGACCAGTTCGGCGAAAAAGGCAATCACCGCAGCGCTATCGGTTATATCGAGCGCCATAGCCCGCACGGTTAGGCCCTCGCCTTGGAGCTTCGCGGCCTCCTCTCGCGCCTTATCCTCCTGCCGGTCGGCGATGACCACGCTGGCTCCGTCGCTGGCCAACTGCCGGGTGATTCCTAGCCCTAAGCCTTGGGCACCGCCCGTGACGACGGCGATTTGTCCGTCCAGTGGACGATTTTCAAGCTGATTCATTAGATAACCTCATGTCGGTTTGGGATGACTGTAGCTATAGTCCATAATTCTTCGCCGTCGCGCCGCATATCTGCATGATGACGTCGCGTTCGGCGGTGCTAAACGCCTCTTCGTATTGGGGTTGATACGCAACCTGCTCGCCCCAGCTCTTCACCCATGCTTCTTCGGCGTCCAAGTTGCAAAACGCCAGAATGTCCGCAATTTTCTGCTCGGCTGCCGCGCACAACTGCTCAAACGGCAGCACCAAACAGCGCGTCTTAAGCGTCTCGTGCTGCAGCACCTCCTCGTAGGTCCAAGCGTATATCGCATTCCAGTATTCAGCCCACCCCTCGGCATCGCGCCCTTCGCCCCACAGCGTTTGGATGTGCCGCGTTTTCTCCGCGTCGATGGTAATGGGAATGCGCTCGTGGCCAAACTCGAAGTGGCCGGCGTTGCGCAGGTACTGGCGGTGATCTGGGGATGAGAAGTGGGCCAAGTTGCGCTGGTGCTGACGCACCATGGATGCGATATGCGCAACCGGATGGCGCACGGCGATGACGAAGTGCGCGTCCTCGTATAGCTTGGCCAGATACGCGATCCGCGTGATATTGTAGTTGTTTTTGGAGACAATGCGATCCGCGTCGCGGCACAGCAGCAGCTTCGCCAAGGTCGCCGCGTAAACAGCCTCAAATTCCGGATGGCTGGTTTGCCGTTCGACCACATTGCTCTCAACGGGATTGTGCAAGTAAGCGAAAAACTGCATCCACAGGATTTCTTCCATGGCTTCTGGACTGTATGCGTTGACCATCACGCCGTCGGCATGTGCCCGCTCTTGTTTGCGCGCCGCGCCCAATCCAACGGCACGGAAGATGTGATCTGCCCAAAATGGCGTGAATGCGCCGTAGTAATCGCAGTATTTGAACGAGGTAAGGCACGGATGAGACGCCAGTATGTTCAGCAGCAGAGTCGTGCCGGCGCGCGCCAGTCCTGTAATGTAAATGGGAGCATCCACCGTCCGCCGCGCCAACCGGCCCTTGAGCACCTGCGTCTCCAGCTTGCCCACATCAATCCAAAAATTCGGATGCGCATGCACCAGCCAGCCGAAAAAACGCATCAGCCGCGTGTGATTAAAATCCGTTTTCATGGCTTATTTGTTCTTAGTAAGGAAGCTAAATATGAACATGCACGCACTTAGACAAGCCCAGGACCGCATCGCAGAGGCGATTAAGGCCCTTAAGAAGACGCGAAACGAGCATGAGGATTACTTGAAGCCGATTGAGACGCGTACTCGCCAATTGCTGATTGACCCGATGCTTGAGGCATTGGGTTGGGATGTTCGGAATCCCACTCAAGTTCACCTTGAATACAAAGGCACCTCGGGCAAGCCCGATTACGCGCTGTTCTCGCACGGCAACGTGGTCGCGCTTATCGAAGCAAAGAAATTGGAGATGCCGTCAGTACATATCAATGTACCGCAGGTGCTAAAGTACGCGAGTGATAAGGCACTTACCAGTTTGAAATATGTCGTGTGGACTAACGGCGATCATTGGCAGATATGGTCAATAGCAGAAAATAAAGAAGAGTCGTTCCAGCTTTCTAACACGCAAGAGTACGAATGCGCGGCAAAGGTAATACAGCTATTGCGTAGCGCATTGGAAGTTCAGGAGGTGTCGCCGACGCCTAAGCCTAGGCGTGTACATGAGACCATTGATCCGTCCAATAACGACGATTGGGAGCCGCTTACGTCATTAAAGGTAGAAAGAGGTCAGAAACTTCCGACAAACACCAATATCAAGTTTCCGGACTCGAGTACAAAACCGCTCAAGCATTGGACCGATATGCTCGCCTTCGTTGCGGAGTACTTGGTTAAAACGGGCAAGATTTCAGCACAGAATTGTCCAGTAATTAAGGGAAATTCAAAACAATATCTTCTACATACTGAACCGATTCACCGGGACCTCAAGGAGTTTATGGCCAAGCGAGAAATCGGGAACGGGTTATGGGTGCTTACCTATTTTAGCGCAGATAAAATGCACGAAAACGCCTGCTGGCTACTCGATAAATTCGGCGTCAACCCCTCCACCGTTCTCGTCAGCACCAACCAGAGCTAGCCGCCGTTGACAAAAGGCGTCCCACCGCGATACACTTACGTAGATCATACAGGTTGAATGAGGGGATCGTGAAAATTACCAAAGGGGCTTTCCATGAACCAACTAACGCTGAGTGGATTTGACGAGGAATTGGCCGGCCGAATTCGGCATCTGGCCAATCAAGAGGGCCTTTCACTGAGCCAAGCCGCGTTGAGGCTTTTGCGCTTGGGGGCCGGTCTCGATCAACCAAAGGACACCGACGGCACCGTTGGGTCGTCGTTGGACCATCTAATTGGGACTTGGACGGCTGAAGAGGCCACTGAGATGAACAATGCGCTTAAAGACTTCGAGCAAATTGACGAATCTATGTGGAAATGAGGATTCTCCTTGACACCAATGCGTATTCGCATCTAAAGCGAGGGCATAGTCAAGTTGCGGCATTAGTCCGCATGTCCGAGGAGATTTTCTTGTCGGCCATCGTCATCGGCGAGTTGCTCTATGGCTTCCGGCAAGGCTCGCGCATCAAGCGAAATATCGGAGAGCTTCAGTCGTTCCTCGACAGCCCCTATGTCACGTTCATACCCGCAACTCGCGTGACTGCCGACCATTACTCGCGAATTGGGCGGGCCTTGAGAGCAAAAGGTCGTCCTATTCCATCGAACGATATTTGGATCGCTGCTTACGCGCTGGAAACCGGGGCCGATCTCGTTTCACATGATCGTCATTTTGCAGATGTTGACGGGATCAGATGGACACCCGTCTCGACGGAGTAACAGTCGGCAATCTTCCACCTCGACCCTGCTC
>VXZF01000500.1 GCA_009845645.1 Gemmatimonadota bacterium
GGAAGTACTCGCATTCGGCGGTGAGGCGAGGCCAGCTAATGATGTCGCCGTCGCATTCGCTGTGGACGCTCAGGCCGAGGCTGCGCCAGAAGGCGTGCTCAGCGGCTTCCATGAAGACGAAGAAGCGCGCAAAGTGGACGATGCCAGCCTGATCGGTATCGGCCCACTCGACGCGGCGGCGGGTGCGGAATACGACGGACACGTCAATTGCCGGGTCGGAAGAAGGTGACTAGGCAACCTCCCATAGCGGCCAAGACGATGCCGAGGACAAAGGGCCAACGCACGGCTGCCCAGCCGCCAGCAGGCGGATGCACGAGCACGGCGACGACCGCGTTGACGATGGGAGCACCGGCAAAGACGATGGACATGACCACGGCTGGCGTCCCCCTGGCCCCGAAGGCGAGCAGGACGCCCAACGCGCCGATGGCTCCGGCGATGCCGGCGGCGGTGGACCAGAAGACGCCCTTGGCCGGGTAGAGCCAGGTCGCGCCATTGTAGGCTAGGACGATCAGGGAGCCGAAGACCGCGGTGAGCAGATAGGCCAAGCCGACGAAGAGGAAGGCTTTGTAGCGGCCGTTTACCGGATCGGCCATGGCGATCTGGCCGGTGTGTAGCAGGACGCCGTAGAGGCCCCAACAAGAGACGGTGAGAAGAGCGAAGACGAGCCAAGTCATGGGATAATCCTTTCGCTTGCGCGTTTCGCCCATAATGTGGCTAGGAGACTCGCTGCTGTCGAGAGGTTACGCGATCTCGATGAGGTTCTCGAAATGGACGCCGCAATCGCAGAGCGATACGGGAATGTTGAATCGCGTTTCCAACTCGTCGATGAGGCGTTGGACGGGCGCGGTCAATGCGCTGCGGTGGCGCGCACCGGCGACGTCGGGGTCGAGGTGGTCGCAGAAGGTCAGGGCCAATTGGGTGGGACCGTTGAGTAGGACGGCTGTTTCCAAATGTGGCCAGGAGATACCCGAGGCTTTGCGCCGCCGTCGCCCGGTCGTCACTCCGTATTCGGCGATGTCTCGGCGGTCTTCCTCCGCTGGTGTCAATTGCAGTGGTAGGGGGCCAGTGCCGACGCGGCTAGGCAGCGCTTTGACCACCAAGCAGACTTCTTCGATGTGACGCCAATTGAGGCCGACATCATCGGCAAAGGCGGCGGCGGTGCAGTTGTCCGAGGTGCAATCGGGGTAGTCATCGCTCAGGGCTAGCGACAGGTGGGTGCCTTGGCTGCCCTCGACGACGATGGTTTCACCGCGCAGGCAACTCTCGTTGAGCTCGCGGGCCACGTCGGCGGTGTAATCTGCGAGGGAACGCTCGTCGCGGGCTTGGCGCGCTTTGCGCAGGGCGAATTCAGCGCGAGCGACGCCGCTGCCGCTGGCGGTGGTGCCGTGTTCCTGCAGAAAAACGTCGGCCGCTTCGCGTTGGCGGTACTCGGGCAGGATCAGCGGGCAGCGGTAATCGACGCGGGTCCGCTCGCGCAGCCCATAGTTCGGGTCTAGTTGGTCTAGTTCGGCGAAGAACTGCTCGGGATCGACGGCGACGCCGCTGCCGACGCGCAGTTGCGTATCGGGGTGAAGAAAGCCGCAGGGTAATTGCCGAGTGCGGATTTCGCTGCCGTCGGCAAAGAGGATACTGTGCCCGGCGTTGGTGCCGATTCCGGCTCGGACGCTGTAGGCAGCTTGGTGTTTTTGCGCGAGGAAGGCGGCGACCTTGCCTTTACCCGAATCGCCCCAGAAGGCGTCAACGACGATGATGGCGCTCATAGCGTACCTCCTTTTAACAGAGACTGTTTCTGCATCGATCTCCTAATCCATTCGAATCATTGTGTTGTCTTATGTGCCGTGCAGTTCGCGCAGATTAGGATTCAACCTCAATTCTTCTTCCCGCTCACATTCTAGATTCTTCCAAATCGAATCATTCTCGATGTACTGCCGAAGAACTTGTTTGGCTCGGTTAAGGAGAGGAGATCCATGACCGAAACAGAGAAGGTCAAACTCAAGATCCATGAGTATCCTGAGTGAAGCTCGTGCCTTCTCGATGTCCACGAGGTATTGAGGTGCGTAGATGCCCACCTGACCATCCGGAATGCCTCTGTCTTTCCTTCCTCCGCTCACCAAATCGCCGACGATGAGCGCCCCCTCATCTTGGAGGAGAAAACTCACTTCCTCGCGATGACGTACGTCCGGTACGCGAATAACTTCCATGAGATCCCAAAGTACCGCCCGATCTGAAAAGGTGTCGTCAACGTCGATTTCGAACAGGTCCGCCTGATTTTCGTGTACTAAAAGCCTGCATCCCCATTTCTTTCTGAATTGCTCTGAATCCCGCTCGTGATAGTGGCAGGTCAAGAGTATGTGAGTGGGTGGACCGATCTCTTCAATCTGCTGAATCTGTTCCGTTGATAGAGTCAACGGATCAATTAAGGCCCGCACATTTCGATTTTCGGAATGAACCAAATAGCTATTCCAAGGATATGGCTGATTCCGCGAAACTCCGTGGATTTCTGCCCAGATCATCAAATTGGGGGTCAAACTATGCAACATGTGAGGGAAATACCTTTCTTATAATTGACCGATTGACTGAACGCTCATTCATCTTGCTTCATTTGACAGGAGTTATCCCGGTTTGGGATCTAGGGCTTCCTAGCGACGACTTTATTGACTGGATGCGTATGCTGAATGCCTCCAGGATGCTCATCATCGAATACATAACTCTGCTCCAATTCGATCTCCCAGTCTGCATAAATCGAGAAAATCTCTCCTTCATGGAACAAGCCTATACATAGGTCCTTCAGGTCATCTGGAGGCGGAAGCCGATCCGTGAACACAACAACCACATTGATACCCCCCGGATTGGTGTTTTCCTTGAATAGGGGAATCAGTCGTTGCCATGATTCTCGTTCAATTAGGTGAAGGCATCCGTGCGATATGATGAGGTCAAACGAATTCGGAAATTTGAAATACCGCATATCGGCAACTTCAGTGTGAATATCTAGGTTCCTCTCTTGTGCAGAAACCTGCAACTTGCGAATCCCAGCCTCTGAAATGTCCACGGCAGTCACATCAAAACCGCGCTCTGCCAAGAAGAGAGCGTTTCGGCCTTCGCCTGATCCCAAGTCAAGGACTCTCGAACCAGTTGGTAGTTGCGATGCGATGTCCCGAATCTCTTGGCTCGGCCCACCGAATGTGGAAGCATTCATATCTGAATATGTGTCTTCCCAAAATGGTTTT